>NZ_JBEPBF010000026.1:0-90457 GCF_040298985.1 Streptomyces sp. NPDC001093
GGCGGCGCCGCCCGGGGTCGCGCTGGGCGCGCTGCTCACGCAGCACCGGCACGAGCTGGAGAAGGCCGAGCTGGCGGCGGCGCTGCTCGCGGAGGAGTACCGGGCGGCGGCGGCCGAGCCTGCGGTGCACGACCTGGTGGAGGTGGTGACCGGTGCCTCGGCGGTCGCCCAGCGCTTTCTCCAGCTGCAGCTGGGGGCGGCCGAGGAGGTGTGCGCGCTGGTGACCGGCAATCCGGTGGTCGTGTCCGGCGTGGAGAACGAGGCGGAGGCGCAGGCGGCCGGGCGCGGGGTGCGCTACCGGGTGGTGGTGGAGCGCGCGGTGCTGGAGCTGCCGCACGGGCTGGCCGAGCTGACGGCGGCGCTGGGCCGGGACGAGCGGTTGCGGGCGGTGGACCGGGTGCCGACGAAGCTGGTGATCGCGGACCGTTCGCTCGCCATGGTGCCGCTGACCTCCCGCACGGCGGAGCCGGCCGCGCTGGTGGTGCACGCCAGCGGGCTGCTGGAGCTGTTGGCCGGGCTGTTCGAGTCGGTGTGGCGGGAAGCGCTGCCGCTGCGCCTGGGCGCCTCGGGGGTGGTCGAGGAGCGGCCGGACGGCCCCGACGCCACCGATCTCGAGGTGCTGTCGCTGCTGCTGGCCGGGCTCACCGACGCGAGCGTGGCCAAGCAGCTCGACCTGGGCCTGAGGACCGTGCAGCGCCGGGTGCGGCGGCTGATGGAGCTGGCCGGGGTGACGACCCGGCTGCAGCTTGGCTGGCACGCGTACGAGCGGGGCTGGGTCACGCGTTCGTAGGCCGTGCCCTCGCCCGCCTTGTCCGGCACTCTGGGCAGATGGGAGTGTGGGAACTCCTGCTGGTCGGTGTGGTCATCGCGCTCGGCCTGTGTGGAGTACTGGTGCCAGGGGTGCCGGGGTCGTGGCTGGTGTGGGCCGCGGTGCTGTGGTGGGCGCTGACGGATCCGCAGTCCCTGAGCTGGGCCGTGCTGGTGGGGGCCGGTGCGGTGCTGCTGCTCTCGCTCGCGGTCCGCACGGCGCTGCCCCCGCGCCGGCTCCGCCAGAGCGGCGCCACACCGCGGATGGGGGTGTACGCGGGCGCCGGGGCGTTCCTCGGCTTCGTGCTGCTGCCGGTGCTGGGCGCTCTGCCGGGCTTCGTGGCCGGCATCTATCTGCACGAGCGGCTGCGCCTGGGCCGGCACGGCGAGGCGATGGCCGCCCTCCGCACGACGATGCGCTCGGGCGGCTCCAGCGTCCTGGCAGAACTGTTCGCCTGCCTGCTGATCGCGGGGGCGTGGCTGGGGGCAGTGCTGTGGGGGTGAGCGATCGCCGGGCCACGGCGAGGGCGGACGGGACGGACGGATGGGACTGACGAGACGGACGGGAGACGGACGGGACTGACGAGACGGACGGCAGATCGGGACACGGCCGTCACCGCAGCGCGTGGAGGGCGGACGGCGGCGTCGCCGCACCGCGACACGACCGCCCGTCACCGCACCGCACCGCGCCCAGCGCCGCGCGCACCGTCTCGGCCACCACTGCCATGCCGGTGTCGTTGAAGTGCAGGTGGTCGCCGGGGTCGTAGGCGGGCAGAAGGCGGGCCGGGTCCGTCGGGTCGCGGAGCGCGGCGTCGGCGTCGGCGACCGCGTCGAAGATGCCGCCGGTGCGGATGAAGGCGTTCACCTGCTGCCGTACGGCCTCGCGGGCGTCCGTGTAGGCGGAAAAGCCCCGGTACGGAGTGAGGGTGACACCGACGACACGGATGCCCCGGGCGTGGGCGCGGGCGACGAGGGTGCGGTAGGCGTCGGCGTAGGCGGTGACGTCGTCGGCCTTCGGTGTGCCCTTGATGTCGTTGATGCCCTCCAGGACGACCAGGACCCGTACCCCGGCCCGGTCCAGGGCGTCGGCGTCCAGGCGGGTGAGGGCACTCGGTCCGGTGCCGTCGCGAAGCAAACGGTTACCGGAGATTCCGGCGTTGAGAACGCCGAACCCGTCCGCACGCACCCGTTCGGCGAGCCGGTCGGGCCAGCGGTGGTTGGTGTCGGGGGTGGAACCGTTTCCGTCGGTGAGCGAGTCGCCGAACGCGACGATGCTGCCCGAGGCGGTGCCTAGGACGTCGACGCCGGTGACGTAGTACCAGCGGCTGACGGTGGTGGTGTAGGCGGCGCCGTCCTCGTCGGCGGCCCGGCCCGCGCCGTCCGGGGCGACGTAGCTGGTCTGCAGGGCGGTCTGGTGGTAGGTGGCGGGGCCGCCGTCCTCGGGGGTGTACACGGTGACGAGGAGGTCGGCGGCGGCCGGGACGGTCAGCGGCACCGGGTCGGTGACCATGTCCTGGCCGGGCGGCACGGTGACCGTCGTCGCGCCGTGGAAGGTGGCGGTGCGCAGGGTGCCGGGCACCGCGTCCGGGCCGGTCCCCCGGCGCAGCGCGACGGTGACCGCACCGAGCCGCAGGGGTGCGGTACCGAAACGGTTTCCGAGCCGGATGCGCACGGCCGTACCGCCGACGCTGAGGTGGACGACGTTGCGGATCGCGGCGCCGGGCAGTGCGGAAGCGGTTCCCGACGGCGCGGTCTCCCAGCTGCCCGTCCAGGGCGGCGGCGCCGGCTCGGCCACGGCGGGTGCCCTCGTGCCCGGCAGCATCGCCAGCAGCAGCACCGTGAGGATCCGTCCGGCACCGGCCATCTCCGCACCCACCCTTCCCCGTTGCCCGTCGGAGCAGACCGTGCCACACGGCGGGGCCCGGCCACCGCACCCTCGACGGCGGTCCACCCGCTCGGCGCAACCGGGCGTAGGACGGCGGCCCTAGGGCGCGCAGCCGATGTGCGGAGCGGGCAGGCGTGCTTGGCTGCCGTCATGACCGAATTCAGCGAGGCGGAGCGCGCGTATCTGGCGTCGCAGCGGCTGGGCCGCATGGCCACCGTCGACCCGCACGGCCGGCCGCAGGCGAACCCGGTGGGCTTCGTCGTTCAGGACGACGGCACGATCCTGATCGGCGGCTACGCGATGGGCACGACGAAGAAGTGGCGCAATCTGCAGCAGAACCCGAAGGTCGCCCTGGTCGTGGACGACATCGCGAGCGTACGGCCCTGGCGTGTGCGCGGCGTCGACATCCGCGGCGATGCCGAACTCCTCGTCGGGCCACACGACTTGGGCCCGCACTTCAGCGAGGAGGTGATCCGCATCCATCCCCGCCGGGTGCACAGCTGGGGTCTGGAGGAGGAGCACGGGGAGGAGTAGACAAGCGGATTCCGGCCGGGCCGAGGAGGCGCCGAAGTCCGCCGGGCCGGGGCCTAGCGGGGGAGCGCGCCCTCCAGGGTCAGCAGCCACACCTTCCGTTCGACTCCGCCCGCGTACCCGGTCATCGATCCGTTCGCGCCGATGACCCGGTGGCACGGGCGCACGATCAGCAAGGGGTTGGCGCCGATGGCCCCGCCGACGGCACGAACCGCCGCGCGGGAGGCGCCGATCCGCGCGGCGATCTCCCCGTAGGTGACGGTGGCGCCGTACGGCACCTCGTCCAGCGCGGCCCACACGCGCTGCCGGAACTCGGTGCCGTGCGGACTCAACGGCAGCCGGAATTCGTTGAGTTCACCGGAGAAGTAGGCGGTGAGCTGCTCGGCGGCGGCCCGGAACGGCCCGGTGTCGTGCCGCCAGCCGTCCTGCACGCTCCGCCCGCCCTTCTGCCCGGGCACGGACAGCGAGGTGAGCGCCCCGTCCGCGTCGGCGGTGAGCAGCAACCGGCCCACGGGAGCGTCGAGTCGTGTCCAGTAAACGGTTGTCATCGCTCGTTCCACTCCCCTGCCACGCGCAGATGCCGGACGGCGTACGAGCGCCAGGGCCGCCAGTCGTCCGGCACCTCCGCACCGGGCGGGGCGACGTCCGGATCGCCGAGGGCGCGCACGCGTACGGCGGCGACGGTGGCCGGGTCCATCCCGGGCAGAGCGAGCAGGGCGTCCTGCGCGTCGTCCCGGTCGGCGCCCGGGTCCAGCCGTACGGTGCCGTCGGCGAGGGCGGCGGCCAGCGCGCCCAGCGGCCCGTCCGGCTCGGCCTCGGCGAGGACGGCCGGCTCGGGGAAGAGATGGGTGAGGCTGCCGCAGGGCGCGTCGAGCACCTTGCCGTACCGCCGCACCAGCTCCTGCGCGCCGTCCTTCCCGGTCAGGGCGCGGACGGCGGCCTCCGCCGGGTCCACGGCGCCGGGCGAGCGCAGCCCGGGCCGGGCGGCGACCAGCGGGCCCAGCCGGGGGTCGGCGCCGAGCCGCTCGTCGACGGCGTACGGGTCGGCGTCGAGGTCGAACAGGCGCCGCAGCCGCTGCACCGCGGTGGTCAGGTCCCGGGGGTCGGTGAGGTGCAGCCGCGCGTCGAGCCAGCCACCCGGACGGGTGCCGGTGCCGGTCCTCGCCGCCCTGGTGCGCTCCTGGACGGCGACGATTCCGGTGCCGTACGGCAGCCGCAGCGTGCGCCGGTGGGTACGGCCGCCCGGCGCCCCGGAAACCTCCTCGACACCGGTTACCGCCTCGGCTGCGAGCTGGTCGAAGACGGCGGCGGCCTGGTAGGGCCCGCGGTAGGCGAGCCGCAGCGGGATCCCGGCGCCGGGGGCGGCCCGGCGGACACCCCGGCCCCGGGAGGCACCCCGGCCCCCGGGGGCGGCGGCCCGCAGCCCGGTCGGCGTCGAGGCGTACACCTCCCGGACGGTGTCGTTGAACTGCCGCACGCTGGCGAACCCGGACGCGAACGCGATCTCGGTGACCGGCAGCTCGGTGGTCTGCAGCAGCACCCGCGCGGTGTGCGCCCGCTGGGCGCGGGCGAGCGCCACGGGCCCGGCGCCGAGTTCCGCGGTGAGCTGCCGCTGGACCTGCCGCGCGCTGTAGCCGAGCCGCGCGGCGAGCCCGGCGACGCCCTCGCGGTCCACGACGCCGTCGGCGATCAGCCGCATGGCCCGACCGACGACGTCGGCCCGCACGTTCCACTCCGCGGACCCCGGCACGGCGTCCGGCCGGCACCGCCGGCAGGCCCGGAACCCGGCCCCCTGCGCGGCGGCGGCCGTCGCGAAGAACCGCACGTTGTGCCGCTTCGGCGTCACCGCCGGACAGCTGGGCCGGCAGTAGATCCCGGTGGTCTCGACGGCGAAGAAGAAGACGCCGTCGAACCGCCCGTCCCGACTCCGCACCGCCTCGTACCTGGTGTCTTCGTCCATCACGTGGTCCAGTGTGCGGCGGGTGAAGGACGTGGGGCCAGCGGAAATCGGACATGGCGCTGACCTGGGGGACTACTTCCAGCGCCCCCGCTTGATCTCCATCGCCGCCCTCCCCTCTGCGCCCTTCCTCCTCCAGTCCCGCCGGAGCTCCGCACGGACCCGCGCATCGGTCTTGGCCACGATCCACTGGTTCTCCCGCACCAGCTTCCGGTAGCTCTCCAGCCTCCGCACCGCGAGTTCCCCGTTCTCCACGGCGGAGCGCACCGCGCAGTCCGGCTCGGTCTCGTGGGCGCAGTCGTGGAAGCGGCACCGCTCGGCCAGTTCCTCGATCTCGGCGAACACCTGGCCGACCCCGCTCTCGGCGTCGTACAGGCCGACGCCCCGCAGCCCGGGTGTGTCGATGAGGACCCCGCCCGAGGGAAGAGTGAGCAGGTTGCGGGTGGTCGTGGTGTGCCGGCCCTTGCCGTCGACGTCCCGCGCGGCCCGCACGTCCATGACGTCCGCGCCGACGAGGGCGTTGGCCAGCGTGGACTTGCCCGCGCCGGACTGGCCCAGCAGCACGGACGTACCGGAACCGACGAGCGCGACGAGGACGTCGAGCCCGTCCCCGTGCAGGGCGCTGACGGTGAGCACCGGCACGCCGGGCGCACTCGTCTCCACGTCCTGCACGAGGTGGGCGAGGGTGACCGGGTCCGCCACCAGGTCGGCCTTGGTGAGGACGACGACGGGCTGGGCGCCGGACTCCCAGGCCAGGGCGAGGAACCGTTCGATGCGGCCGAGGTCGAGCTCGACGGCGAGGGAGACGGCGACGACGGCGTGGTCGACGTTGGCCGCGAGGATCTGCCCGTCGGACCGCTTGGAGGAGGTGGAGCGCACGAAGGCGGTGCGGCGCGGCAGATACGCGCGGACGTACCGCGGATCACCGTCGGGGTCGAGCGCGACCCAGTCCCCCGTGCACACGACCTTCATCGGGTCACGGGGCACGACGAACTCGGTGTCGGCGCGGACGGTCCCGCCGGCGGTGACGACGTCGCACTGCCCGCGGTCGACCCGCACGACACGGCCGGGCAGGAGGCCCTGCTCGGCGTAGGGAGCGAACTCCGCTTCCCAGCCTGTGTCCCAGCCGTACGGAGCCAGGGGGTGAGACGAAGCGGAAGAAGCCGAAAGAGAAGAGAGATTCAAGGGGAACCCTTCACAGGGCGGCCCCGGCACAGCGCTCACAGGCGCGAAGAGGATGACGAGTGGTCAGCCGGAGACCGCGGAGGTGGAGTGGATGAACTTCCGGATGCGGGCAGCGCCCATCACAGAGACAGCCATCGGTCACACCTCCCGTTTCTCACTGAGCCGACAGCAGCGGCCAACAGCCACTGCGTGAAGCGGTTCTCACCCTAGGGGCGACCGCATTCCGGCGCCATCGATTTTGGTCGGCGAGGGGGAGCCATCGCGGTCGTGCGCACGCGTTTGGGCCGCGGCCCGCCAGGCGACGTCTACCTCGCCGTCGTCGAGCACGGCATCCACCAGGACCGGGCCGCCCTACCAGGACCGCTGCCGTTGCCTGGCGTCGGCGCGGCGCAGAGCGACGGGGGCACGAACCGAGGGTTGTCCCACCACTGCTTGACGGCGGGCCGGGCCCGGCCATTCGGCGCCGATTTCGCAAGATGCACATCGAGGCGAATGTATTCCCAGTATGGCCATTGCTGGCAACAGGTATGAATACTGGCCGGACCGGGCGCTCGCTCGCCGCGTCCGAGCTCGCCCAAGCCGGCCACGCGACCACCGGCCGCTTCGGCTGCGCCGCAGGGACTGTCACCCCACGGGCGTGGCAGGAGGGGCTCAGGGGGAAGTCTGCGCGCAGGGCAGGCACGGCAGGATCCGGATGGGATAAGTGGAGAGGCGTCGGAGGAAGCGGTCGCGGTTCAGCACATCCGAAGGGCGGGCCCGCATGCAGGGCCGCCCTTCGGATGTCCCGTTCAGCGGACGAAGGAGATCTCCGGGTATTTCTTGTCGGGGCCGTCGAGCAGGGCGCTGTGCTGGTGGCGCAGTTCCTTGTCGAAGAAGGCGGCGAGGTAGACGCGCTGGATCTCGATCGCGCGGTTCGGGTCGAGCGTGCCGAGTATCTGCTGGAGCTGGGCCTGGGAGAGCCCGCGCAGGCTTGCCTCCTGTGGCAGCATCGCCTCCGTGTCGCCGAAGGACAGGTGCGCCGAGCCCTGGAGCTGGATGTCGACCCGGTCTCCCTTCAGATGCGACCACAGCGTGCGCCACGACCCGTCGTTGTTGCGGTTGTGGGTGCCGGAGCTGAAGAGCATGAAGGGGCGGTCCAGGTTCTTGCTCGGCGCCGAGCCGAAGAACTGACCGTCCAGGTCGGCGCCGGCGGCGATACGGTGGTCGAGCTGCATGGCGGTGTCGACCGCCCCGCCGCCCAGCGACCAGCCGAACATCCCGATGCGGGACATGTCCACGGCGTGCGACAGCCCGGTGGGGAGCCTGGCGTGGTCGACGTCCGGGTTGGAGCCCTTGCTGATCGCGCCGAGCTGGTTGATGACGAAGCGGATGTCGGCCGCACGCACGTTGAGCGTGTCGGAGGAGTGCGCGCCGGCCGGCATGGTGTTGACCTCGAGCCGGTTGCCGGGGAACTGCACCTCGCCGGCGTCGTGGGTGTGGTCGACGGTGACGACGAGGTAGCCGCGGCTGGCCAGGTCCTCGACGAGTGCAGTGCTCCCGGCGCGGTCCCCGTGGAGCCCAGCCGAGTACAGCAGGACGGGCAGCTTGCCGAGCTTGGTGTCGACCGGAGCGAGCACATGGCCCGCGGTCTTCGGCAACGTCACCTGTTGTGGCGTCAGACCCTGGGAGGCGAGGAAGTGGGCGCCGGAGACTGACGGCATCCACGGCGCCTCGTAGTGACCGCGGGTGGAGGCGGCCGGGTACCAGAACGACACCATCAGCTCGCGCGGCTTGCCACCGGGCACGTAGGGGTCCGTGCGGGACTTGTCGACGAGGTGCAGGCTGAACGTGCCCACGCCGTGACGCCCGGTCGGTGCGGGCAGACTGAGCTGGAGAGCGGACGTGGCCGCGCGGGGCGTGAAGGCTTCCGGACGGACGGCGGTGTGCTGCTTCGGCACCTCGTCGTGCCGGGGCGCCCAGGGCGCGTCGTCCCGGTCGGGCTGGTCGGGCTGGTCGGGCTGGTCGGGCGAGAAGCCGGTGGCGGTGGGCTTGTTGGCCTTCTTCCCGGCGGCCATCGCCGGCGTCATCCCCGCACCCAGGGCGATGGCCAGCGTGCCCGCCGTACCGACGGCTCTGGCGATCACCCTGCGGCGGTGGCGCGGTCGGCGGTGTTTCATGGGACCCCTTTGTCGGTCAGCAATCGAGGAAGTGGCGATCGGATTTCGCACCCGTACCGCCGCAGTGGCCTACGGTTTTCGGGCCCCTTGCGTTCACCGTGGTGGCGGACGGGACGAGCAGCTGAGCCAGGCGGACCAGGACAGGTCCGCCGAGGTGAGATGCGGCTTGTCGAGAGCGGCCGAGCAGAGGTTCATCTGGCCCACGAGGAGGCAAGCGGGTCATCCGTCGCCTGGACAACCTCTCCGGCCACACCGTGACCAGACAGGCCCGAAGCCCTTGACTTCCGGCCACGGAGCCTCCGTGAAAAACCCGTTGGCGGACGACGGCGTCCATTGCTAGCTTTCCGGAGGCCGTGCGAGAGAACGAGGAGGTGGTACCCGTGAACGCAGTATCGACATGGGTGCTCCCCTCCGGGGTCACGGTCGGGCGATAGGTCGTCCGGGAGCGCCGTTCAAGCGCACTCCCGAAAGGCACGACCATGCAATTCACTTCCGAACAGCGCCTCGACGACAGCGTCCTCGAACGCGAGTTCACCCTCGGCGAGATCCCCGGCACGCTGTGGACGCCTGAATCCGCCGCACCGGCTCCCCTGATCCTGATGGCCCACAACAACGGCCTGCCCAAAGGGGAATCCCGGCTGGTGGCCCGGGCCCGGCAATCCGCGGCGTACGGCTACGCGGTGGCCGCCATCGACGCCCCCGGGTGCGGTGACCGGCCCCGTTCCGCCGCCGACGAACGGGCCCGTGCCGACCTCCGCCGGGCGATGCAGGCCGGTGAGCCGGTCGATGAGATCTTCGAGTCCTTCATCGGCCCGCTGGTCGAAAAGGCGGTCCCCGAGTGGCGGACCACCCTGGACGCCCTCCTTTCGCTGCCCGAGATCGGCGGCCCGGTCGGGTACTCGGGGTGGACCGCCGTCGGCATTCGGCTGGCGGTGCTCGAGCCGCGCATCGCGGCCGCCGGTTTCTTCGCCGGTGGGTACGTGCCCCGCGCCCAGCGCCTGGAGGCCCGTCAGGTCACCATTCCGCTGCTATTCCTGCTGCAGTGGGACGACGAAGGGAACCCCCGGCAGCGGGCCCTGGACCTGTTCGACGCCTTCGGCACCAAGGAGAAGACGCTGCACGCCAATATGGGCGGGCACACCGGCACCCCGTGGTTCGAGGCGGAGGACGGGAACCGGTTCTTCGGCCGGCACCTGAAGTGAGGGCGGGCCGTCAGGCCGGCAGCGGACGGTGAGCGGTGTCGGCCAGGATGCCGCTCGTCGAGGACAGGTCCCGGCCCTCCTCGATGGCGGCGGCTGGGAGATGCACCACCGCCCCGATCACGGCGGTACCGGCCATCGGCGGTACGGCCGGTCGGGGCGGCGCTCGGCCACCAGCGCCCGGGCCGGGCCGGGGGTTGGTCCGCATAGCCCCCTTCACCGGGACGGTTCGCGGAACACCTGTACGGAAGACCCCGACCTGCTGACCGGGCGTAGGTTCGTGCCGCTCGTGCCGCTCGCGACGGCGGCGGGCGGCGGGCGGCGGGCGGCGGGCGGCGGGCCGACCTTCGCCGCGCTCGAGGCTCTCAGGCCGTTCCCGTCAGCCTGATCCTGGTGACCGGGCAGACCCCAGCAACACCGATCCGCCGTCGGCCGCGATGCCGGCGTGGGTGGTGGCCCAGGTCTGCCTGTGCCTCCTCGCCGCGCCGCAGGTACGGAAACCGCTGGCCCGCGAGCGGGTGTGGCGCGTGGTCCACCCCGTGGGCGCGGCCGGCATGCCGCTGCGTCTGTGGCACATGCTGCCGGTGCCGGCCGTGGCCGCCCGCGTTCTGCCTGACCCGGCCTCGCGCCCGGGCCGCCGCTCGGGTCCGCGGTGTGGTGGGGGTTGCGCGTTCCGTGGCTGCTGCTGCTCGGCGTCGTCCTGGCCGGCGTCGTAGCCGCGCTGGGGCGCCTGGAACGCGAGCTGGTCGTGCTGCACGAGCGGACCGGTCCGGACGTCGGCTCGGCAGCCCGAGGCGGCGTCCGGATCGTGTGTAAAGGCGGCGGCCAGCGGCGGCCAGGCGAAAGTCACGATCACCCACAGCGTCCCAGGAACCCGTGCGTGCGGCTGGGAGATCCACCACGGGCCGTCGAGCTGTGCTACGGTCTTGGTGTTGCAGTTGTGGTACCCATGAACCTATGTGCGCCTGACGGGAATGTTTCTCCTTCAGGCGCATTATTTGTTTTCCGGCATCTCCGGATGGGGCCTCTGCCTGATAGAAAGAGAATGTCATGGCACAGGGAACCGTGAAGTGGTTCAACGCCGAAAAGGGTTTCGGCTTCATCCAGCAGGACGGCGGCGGCCCCGACGTGTTCGCCCACTACTCGAACATCGCGACCCAGGGCTTCCGTGAGCTCCAGGAGGGCCAGCGGGTCTCCTTCGACGTCACGCCGGGCCAGAAGGGCCCGCAGGCGGAGAACATCGTCCCCGCCTGATCGCCGGACGCGTATCCGCTCACCGGGGTCCGCACCGAAAGGGTGCGGACCCCGGTTTGTGCTGTTTCCAGGAAGGCAGAAAGCTGCATGTCCCGCAGGTCGCAGAAGCCGAACCGGCGCGCCTCGTCACCCTCACCGTCCGCGTCGTCACCGACGGAATTCCGGCTGCCGGAAAGCACGACACCCGCACTTCCCGCCGTCGAGGACTTCGCCGGGCTCGACATGCCGGCGGGGCTGCTGAAGACCCTCACCGCGCAAGGCGTCACCACCCCGTTCCCCATCCAGGCGGCCACGCTGCCCAACTCGCTGGCCGGCCGTGACCTGCTGGGACGAGGACGCACCGGCTCCGGCAAGACCCTCGCGTTCGGGCTTGCGCTGCTGGCCCGCACGGCCGGACTGCGCGCGGAACCCAAGGCACCCCTCGCCCTGGTTCTGGTGCCCACCCGGGAACTCGCCCAGCAGGTGGCGGACGCGCTGACCCCCTACGCGACGGCCGTGAACCTCCGGCTGGCCACGGTGGTCGGCGGGCTGTCCATCACCAAGCAGGCGGGAGCGCTCCGGCGCGGCGCCGAAGTGCTCGTCGCGACTCCCGGCAGGCTCAACGACCTCGTGGAACGCGGGGACTGCGTGCTCGGCGACGTACGCATCACGGTGCTGGACGAAGCCGACCAGATGACCGACATGGGCTTCCTGCCGCAGATCACCAAGCTGATCCAGCGAGTGCGGCCCGACGGGCAGCGCATGCTCTTCTCGGCCACCCTGGACCGGAACATCGACCGACTGGTGCAGCGGTTCCTGACCGACCCCGTGGTGCACTCCGTGGACCCGTCCGCGGGAGCGGTGACCACCATGGAGCACCATGTGCTCCACGTCCAGGACGAGACCGACAAGAAGGCCGTCACCACGCGGATCGCGGCCCGTGACGGCCGGGTCATCCTCTTCCTCGACACCAAGCGGTCCGCCGACCGGCTCGCCAAGCGGCTCCTGGCCGTCGGCGTCCGCGCGGCGGCCCTCCACGGCGGCCGCTCGCAGCCGCAGCGCAACCGCACCCTGGACCAGTTCAAGAACGGCCAGGTCACCGCGCTGGTGGCGACGAACGTCGCGGCCCGGGGCATACACATCGACGACCTCGACCTCGTCGTGAACGTCGATCCGCCCACCGACCACAAGGACTACCTCCACCGGGGCGGCCGCACGGCCCGCGCCGGCGGCTCCGGCAGCGTGGTCACACTGGTCCTGCCCGACCAGAAACGGGACGTCACCCGGCTCATGTCGGACGCGGGCATCCGCCCCCGGACGGCCCGCGTCAAGTCGAGCGACGCGGAACTGGCCACCCTCACCGGCGCCCGCGAACCTTCCGGCGTGCCCGTCACCATCGAGGTCCCCCAGCCGGCGGCACCGACGGCGTCCCGCGCGGCCCGGAACACCGGCACCGAGCCCGGCAGGCGCTCCGGCCGGCGCCGAAACGGCCGCGGGGCCGGGGCGGCGGCCACCGCCGGCGCTTCCGCAACCGGCAGGAGCCGGTCCGCCCGCCGGGCGGGAGCCGACAAGGCCACGGGTGATGCCGTCGGCGCGGGCGGCCGCAAATCCAGCCGCCGAACCGCGGCCGGCACGGCGACCGGCACTGCCTCCGGCAAGGCCGTCCGTGGATCCGGCCGCCGCACCCCGGCCAACTAGGCCCTGCACACCCCTTCCGTACGGGCCCCCGCACACCCCTTCCGTACGGCGCGCTCAGCCGGCCGAGCAGGACGCCCCGTTGAGCGTGAAACCGTACGGCGCCCGGTTCCGGCCCTGCCAGGTGCCGAGGAACCCGAAGGACAGGGTGCCGTGCGCGGCGACGGTCTTGTTGTAGTCGGCGGCGGTGGCGGTGACCCGGGGGCCGCTCTGGAGGGCGGTGGCGTCCCACATCTGGCCGACCTGCTGGCCGTCGCGGAAGGCCCAGGACACGTTCCAGCCGTCGAGAGGCCGGTCGGTGGTGACGGTGACGGTGGCCTGGAAGCCGTCCGGCCACTGGTTGACGAGGTCGTAGGCGACCCGGCAGCCGGTCGCGGGGGCGCTGGAGAGGCCGGGGCCGGAAGGGTGCGCGGCCGAGGAGGTGCTGCCCTGGGGCTCGGGGTCGGGCTGCTCGCGGCCGGAGCCGGACGGCGTCGGCGTCCGCGTCCGCGTCGCGGAGGGTGTGACGGCGGACGCCGTCGCCGGGCCGGGCGGGGTACTGGTCCAGGAGACGCTGGGGTCGGCGGCGACCGGCTGCCGGTCGTCGCGGGCGGCGGCGCTGTCGTCGGCGGAGCCGCCGAACGGCATCATCGACACACCGAGCGCCAGGGCCGACAGCAGCACGGCGGCGGCGAGCAGGCCGCCGCGCAGGGCGCGGCTGCGGCCGGTGCCCTCCGCCGGATCGCCGGCAGCGGGATCGGCGCCGCCGGGGCGGCCCGCGCCGAGGCGGACCTCGGCGGCGCGGCGTCGGCGTTCCAGGTAGGCGAGGCCGCCCCAGCCGATGACTCCGCCGGCCAGCGCGGCGGGCAGCCCGCCGCCGTGCAGGCGCAGGCAGGCGGCGGCCTCGGCACAGCGCACGCAGGTCGCGAGGTGCCGGGAGAGGTCGTCGGGGGCGTCGGCGGCCGGGGAGCGGGTGACCGCGTCCAGCAGGCGGGCGTAGGAGCGGCACTGCGCGTCCATGGGGGTGTCCAGGTGCGCGCGGTGGCAGCGGTCCCGGAACAGGCTGCGGACCTGGTCGAGTTCGTCGGCGACGGTGGAAGGGTCCAGGCCGAGCCGGCGGGCGACGGTGGGCAGGGGCAGCGCCTCCGCCTCGGCCAGCCACAGCAGCGAGGCGTCGGCCTCCTGCATGTCCCTCAGGCCGCGCAGCGCGACCGGGCGCTCCAGCGGCGGCCCGGTATAGCGGGCGGCCTTGGCGGAGTTGAGCCACAGCCTGAGGTCGGGGTCGAGCTTGTGGCCCCGGCCGTCGGCCTCCCAGGCGGCGGCGGTGTCGCGTACGGCGGTGAGCAGCGCCGGGATCGTGGGCAGCCGGGCGGTGCGGCGGCCCGCGCCGCGCACATGGGTGCTCGCGGCGGCGCGGATCTCGCGCATGCCGAGTGTGAAGGCCTCGGTGGCCAGTTGATGGGCCGTCAGGGAACCGGAGGTGCACAGGTCGGCGTAACTGAGCACCGCGTCCCAGCCCTCCGAGAACAGCGATGCCTCGGTGGCGTCCTGGGGGGTCGGCAGGTCGGGCATGGGACTCCTGCATCCACGAGCGAGGTCAACTCACCATAGGCCGAAGGGAGTTGCAGGGAACCTCGCGGCAGGGCACAGAGCCTTTCACGTCCTCGACACAACTGACAAGCGGCCTGTTCACATCCGGTTACCGATGGTGTCTGGACAGATGCGTGACGCTACGAGCCCGCAACTCCGGCCTGAAGTACGGATGCGGGCGCCGTTCCGTTCACCGCCACGCCGGTCCGGTGCGGGGATCACACCTCGAGCGGCGCCTCCGCCTCCGCGGGTTGCTCGGCGGGCAGGCTGTCCATGAAGGAGCTGACGGAGAAGACGGCGCGGCCGGGTCCGGGCGGGCCGTATCCGGGCGGGGAGGACAGCCCGAAGTCCTCCATCGTCTGACGGTAGGCCTGCAGCAGCCGGATGTGGTACTCCAGCGGCGCGCCCTGCGGGTTGGCCTTGCCGAGCGGGGTGGTGGGCTCCGGGCACCAGGTGGTGAAGCGGGGCGTGATGCCGTGCGACATGAAGAAGCGCAGCCCCTCGGTGGTCGAGGCGATCGCCTCGTCCACCGTCGTGAACCCGAACGGCTCGGCCATCTCCACGCCCGCCACGAAGTTGGGGATCACGTTGCGCGCGCCGAAGACGTCGGCGGAGTCCAGGATGCGCTTGTGCCACTCGTCACGGCCGACGTAGCGCTCCTTGCCGGGGCAGTACAGCTCGAACAGCCGGCGGTCCCACACCTCGAAGTTGGGGTGGTAGATCTGCACGCCGTAGTCCTTGAACCGCTGCACGTCCGCCTTGGGCAGCGCCTGGGCGACGACCTTGCCGATCCAGCGGCCCGGGAAGCGCTCCTCGATGGCCTTGGCGTAGTGACCGTAGAAGTCGGCCTCGTCCCGGCCGGCAACCGTTTTCGTAATGGCGCCGCCGGTCAGCGTGTAGGCGGTGGAAGCCTGCTGGGTGTCGTACCGGTCGATGATCTCGAGGGCCTCCAGCACCTCCTCGACGTCCTTCACACCGGTGTACGGCCGCCCGGCCGCCTTGTGCTGGCGCCAGTTGTGGTTGATGTCGCAGTACTGGCACTCCTCCTTGGCGCCGAAGTACTGGCAGACACGGAAAACGGTGAGATAGATCAGGTAACCCCACTGGATGGTCGGGGCCACCTCCATCACGGACTTTCCGTTGGAGAGGGTGTGCCGGTAGTACTCCGGCATCGGCGGCACGCCGACGTCCGCGATCCGCTTCCCGTCGAGGTAGAGCCCGAGCAGTCCCTCGTCGTCGGCGGCCACCCGGTACGGCGAGGCCGGGTTCACCCGTACGGAGACAACGGTACGGCGCAGCTCGTACGGGCCGCCGGTCAGGATGATCTCCTCCGGCGGGCGCCGCAGCGCCGCCTCGCCGAGCTCGGGCAGGGTGCCGTGGTCGAACGAGAAGATGAAGTACGACTTCGGCTTGACCTCGCCGCTCTCGTTGTCGCTGAGGGCGGACGGGTCGAAGGCGACGCCGCCGCGGAGCAGGTCCTCCTTGAAAACGGCTTCCCGTGGCACGTGCGGGAACCGCTCCATCAGATCCTCGACCAGCGCGGTACGACTGCCCATCCGTCTGTCTCCTCCCGGCTCAGGCGTACGTCTTACACCGTATGCCCCCGGCTGCGGCTCAGCCGTGCCGGGTCCCCGCACGGCGCGCGATGTGGTGCGGTACGGCGGTCCCCGCCGGCAGCGCCGGGTCGGGCTCCGGGGTGCCCCAGACCGTGGTCAGCGGCAGGACCCCGGCCCACAGGCCGAGGGCCGCGTCGGGGCTGTCGCCGTCGTCCGGGGCGCCGGTGCGGATCTTGACGGAGGCCTCCTGCAGGGACAGGGCGAGGAGGGTGGTGGCCGCCAGTTCCTTCCGGTCGGGGCGGCGGGCGTACGACCACTGCCCCGGCGCGGAGTGCTCGGTGAGCCGGCGCAGCCCCGCCAGCTTCTCCTCGGGGTCGGTGACCTTGCGCGCCGTGCCGTGGATCATGGCGCTGCGGTAGTTGACGCCGTGCTCGAAGACGGACCGGGCGAGCACGAGCCCGTCCACGTGGGTGACGGTCACGCAGACGGGCACATCCCCGGCGAGGCTGCGGCTGGCCACGGAGCCGTGCAGATACAGCCACCGCTCGTCCCGCCCGTACACCGTGGGCACGACGAGCGGCCGCCCCTCCACCAGCACCCCGAGATGACAGACGAACGCGGCGTCGAGGATCGCCTCCAGCTCCGCCCGCTCCAGGCTGCCCTGCTCGCGCAGCCGGCGGTGGCGGGTGCGGTCGGTGACGGGCAGGCGGGCGGGAAGCGGTTCCTGGGTCATGGATCGAAAGGTACCGATATCGCATTCAACAGGCCAGTGAAATTTCGGATACGTCGATGAATACGGTTACAGCAACGAAATCCGCAGAGTGACTCTCCTCTGGACCCGGACGGATGAGAGGGTCGGCCCCTACACACTCTCCAGGAGGGACGCCACGTGACAGGGAAGGCAGCCGGGAAGGCCGGGACCTCCGGGTCGGTCACCAACTGGGCGCGCACCGTCACCTACACCGCGCGGGAGTTCCACCGCCCGCGCACGCTCGACGCGCTGGCGGCGCTGGTGGCGCGCAGTGAGCGGGTGCGGGTACTGGGCAGCGGACACTCCTTCAACCGGATCGCCGACCCGGGTCCGGACGGCGTACTGCTGTCCACGGCCGGGCTGCCGCGGGTGATCGAGGTCGACACGGCGGCGCGCACGGTCCGGGTCGCGGGCGGGGTCCGCTGTGCCGAACTGGCCCGGGCGGTCCACGCGCACGGTCTCGCCCTGCCCAACATGGCGTCCCTGCCGCACATTTCGGTGGCCGGTTCGGTGGCGACGGGCACGCACGGCTCGGGCGTGGACAACGGCCCGCTGGCGTCGGCCGTACGGGAGGTGGAGATGGTCGTCGCGGACGGCACGGCCAGGACGACGGGCCGGGACGACGCGCGGTTCGACGGTGTCGTGACCTCCCTCGGCGCACTCGGCGTCGTCACCGCGCTCACGCTCGACCTGGAGCCGGCGTACGAGGTGGAGCAGCGTGTCTACACCGAACTCCCGCTGAGATCACTGGACTTCGAAGCCGTGTCGGCCGCGGGGTACAGCGTGAGCCTGTTCACGGACTGGCGGGAACCGGGCTTCAGGCAGGTGTGGGTCAAGCGGCGCACGGACCGGCCGGCGGTGGACTTCCCGTGGGCGGAGCCCGCGCGGGTGCCGCTGCACCCGGTGCCGGGCATGCCCGCGGGCAACTGCACCGAGCAGCTGGGCGTGCCCGGGCCGTGGCACGAGCGGCTGCCGCACTTCCGGGCGGAGTTCACGCCGAGCAGCGGGGAGGAGATCCAGTCGGAGTATCTGCTGCCGCGTTCGGCGGCCCTCGACGCGCTCCACGCGATCGACGGCATCCGGGAGACGGTCGCCGGGGTGCTGCAGACCTGCGAGGTGCGTACGGTCGCCGCCGACACGCAGTGGCTGAGCCCGGCCCACGGACGGGATTCGGTCGCGCTGCACTTCACCTGGGTGCGGGACGAGACGGCGGTGCTGCCGGTGGTGCGCCGGCTGGAGGAGGTGCTGGACCCGTTCGATCCGCGCCCGCACTGGGGGAAGGTCTTCCAGATCCCCTCGGCCGCACTCCGGCGGCGGTATCCACGGTTGTACGACTTCTCGCGGCTGGCCGAGTCCGTGGATCCTTCCGGTACGTTCGCCAACGCCTTCGTGCGGGACCACCTCGGCCTCCGCGACGACTGAGGGCCGCCCGGACAGGGACTTCCTCCAGCCCCTTTCCTAAGCCCTTGTCGAAACTCCCTCGCAGCCCATAGCCTGGCGCCCGCGCCGGTGCCGAGTCGCCCCGGCGTGGTCCGGCTGGACGGGACGGGAGGGGCAGCCGCGTTGAAGCGCACATCACGTGACATCCGCACCGCGAACCGCTACGAGGTGCTGCGCCAGATCATCGCCGAGTCTCCCACCTCCCGGCAGGAGCTCGCCGCCGCCACCGGACTGAGCCTGGCCACGGTCGCCACGCTGGTCGGCGAGCTGCTCGACCTCCGCATGATCACCGAAGTGGGGTTCGAGGACTCCGCCGGCGGCCGGCCCCGGGGCCTGGTCGCCGTCAACGCGTCGGGGGGCGCGTTGATCGGCGTCGACATCGCGGAGACGTACGTCCATGTCGAGCTGTTCGACCTGGCGTTGAACGTGCTGGCCCGCGCCGACGAGGACATGCGGCCCGGCGAGAGCCGCCCGGCACAGGTGGTGGGCCATGTGGCCGCGGCCGTCGGCTCGGTGGTGGCGCAGGCCGGGGTCGAGGCGGCCCGGGTGCTCGGCGTCGGGGTGAGCGTGCCGGGCCAGGTGGACCGGGACACCGGCGTCGCCGAGTACGCGCCCAACTGGGACTGGCACGACGTGCCGTTGCATGACCTGCTCGCCGAACACATCGCGTACCCCCTGCACTTGGACAATCCGCTGCGGGCCTGCGCGGTGGCCGAGCTGTGGTTCGGGGCCGCGCGGGGCCGCGGGGACGCGGTCGTGGTCAATCTGGGCACGGGGGTCGGCGCCGGTCTCGCCCTCGGCGGCGGGCTGCACCGGGGGGTGAGCAACAGTGCGGGCGAGTGGGGCCACACCACGCTCGTGTTGGACGGGCGGCTGTGTCACTGCGGCAACCACGGCTGCGTGGAGACGTACGTCGGCGCGCCCGGCATCATGCAGAACCTGCGCGAACTCAGCCCGCAGTCCCCACTGTTGCACCCCGAGGACCAGACGGCCACCATCGACGCCCTGGCCCGCGCGGTCGCCGCGAACGACCCCGTGGCGCTCAAGGTGGTCCGGGACACCGCCCGTTACCTGGGGGCCGGCATATCCGACCTGATCAACCTGCTCAACCCGGAGGTGGTCGTGCTCAGCAGCTGGGTCGCCGCCCGGCTGGGCGAGCCGCTCCTCGGCGAGGTGCGACAGGCCGTCGCCCGGCACGCGCTGCGCCGGCCGCTGGCCGCCACCGAGATCGTCCTCTCCCCGATCCCCACCGACCCGGTGTCCCTCGGCGCGGCCACGTTCGCGCTGGAGGGGGCGCTGCAGTCCGTCGGGCAGAGGCAGGGCACCACCAAAGGCACCGTCAGGCGCACCACCCTCGCAAGGAGCCGTACCGCACCGCCTTCATGACGACGGAAGGGATGCACGTGTCTCACCCCCGCAAGAGATCCCTGCTGCTGACAGCCTCCGCCGCACTGGCCGTCACCGGAGCCCTTCTCACCTCCCCGCCCGCGAGCGCCGGGGCCGCCCCGGCCGCCGCCGAGGTCTCCCCGCACGCCGCCCAGACCATCGACAACATCGGCGCGTCCGGGGCCTGGTGGGTCGACGACCTCCAGCGCTTCACCCCGAAGGTCCAGGCCAGGGTTGCCCGACTCCTGTTCTCGAAGCAGGGGTTGGACCTGAGCTCGTACCGCTACAACATCGGCGGCGGCGGTGTCGCGGTCACCACCCCGGCCCGAGCCGCCGAGGACTTCCTCTCCGCCGACGGCTCCTACGACTGGAGCAGGGACAAGGGCGGCCGGACCTTCCTGACGTACGCCGCGCAGTACGGCGTGAAGGATCTGATCGGCTTCGTCAACAGCGCACCGGCCCGGTGGACGACCAACGGCAGGAGCTGCGGCGGCCGGCTGAAGCCGGAGAACGAGAACGACTTCGCGAAGTACGTCGCCGACGTGACCGACCACTTCGCCCGGCAGGGCGTGAAGCTGGACTACATCAGCCCCTTCAACGAGCCGGACAACAGTTTCGCCGACTGCGGCCAGGAGGGCATGCCGGTGCCCGTCGACCAGCGCGACGACATCGTGCGCGCGCTGGGCGCCGAGCAGCGGGCCCGGCACCACAAGACGGGCATCATCGCGGACGAGTCGAGCAGGACCACGCAGTTCACCAGCGAGGTCCCGCAGTGGATCACGCAGCCCGGCACCGCACAGTACGTGTCCAGGCTCGCCCATCACACCTACGACGACCCGGACGACGGCCGGCTCGGAAACGTTTACGAAACGGCGAAGTCGGTCGGGAAGGCGCCCTGGGCCACCGAGATCTGCTGCTTCGGCAAGGGGAGCACGGGCTGGAACCAGGAGTACGACCCGACCATCGACAGCGCGCTGCTGATGTCACGGATCATCTACAAGGACTTCGCGACCTCCCACGACTCGGCGTTCCAGTGGTGGGTGGCGCTCGCCAGCGGTTACGGCACCGATCCGAACACCAGGAACGACCAGGGCTGGAACGACGGCCTGATCTACTACGACCCCGACTACGCCACGAACGGCAACCAGAAGCTGTACTTCACCAAGCGGTACTACGCGCTGGGCCAGTACAGCAGGTTCGTCCGGCCCGGGGCGGTCGCGCACGACGTGACCGGGGCCCCGGACGGCGTGGAGGTGTCGTCGTACGACCGGAACGGGCAGTGGGTGGTCGTGGTGAACAACCACAACACCACCGACACCGCGCTGAACCTGCACTTCAACGGCAGGGCGCCGGTGCGCGCGACCCAGGCGGTGCGGACCTCGGCGGAGGAGAACTGGGCGAGGGTCGCCACGCCGGCCGTCAGAGGCGGAACCGTCTCCACGACCCTGGCCGCCCGCTCCATCACGACCTACGTCCTCGACCAGAAGGGGCAGGGCGGTACGGCGCTGACCGGCGCCCTGGTCGGCAAGCAGTCCGGCAAGTGCCTGACCGCCGACGCCTCGGGGGCCGCGATCACCTCCTGCACGGGCGCGGCCGGCCAGTCGTGGTCGTACGACGCGCAGGGCACCCTGAAGGGCGCCAACGGCTATCTGACGGCGGGGAGTTCGGGACTGGCGGCCACCGCCACGGCCACGCACGACGGAACCCAGCAGTGGCTGCTGAACGGCAACGGGCAGATCGTGAACGAGGCGTCGGGCAAGTGCCTCGACGTCGGCGGACAGGCGACCGCCGACGGCAGCACGGTGATCCTGTACAGCTGCAACGGCGGGGCGAACGAGGCCTGGGCCCGGCGGTAACCGCCACTCTTCCCTGACTGGGGGCCGCCGGCCACTCCCCTGACCCGGCGGCCCCATCTCCCTTTTCCCGCTGGCCCGTTCGGGATTCCGGACCAGGCACAACACTTCGAACAGACTTCGTCCGACCCCTTGCCGAAGCCTTAGTCGAAGGTTAACGTCCCGCACCAGCCTCGCCGCAGGCGCACTCGCACTCGCACTCGCACTCGCACTCGCACTCGCACTCGCACTCGCACTCGCAGCCGTACTCGACAGACAAGGACGTCAGCATGTCGGCACAGAGCAACAGCACCTGGGACCGCCGCTCGATACTCCGGGCCGCCGCCGGGCTGGCCGTCGCCGCCCCGCTCACCGCGTGCGGCAGCAACAACGGCCGTGGCGGAGGCAGCGGTTCGGGCAAGCGGCTCACCCAGATGTTCCACGCCTACGGCGAGCCGGGCGTGGAGCAGGCGCTCAAGCGGTACGCCGCCGCGTACAAGAAGGCGAACGTGACCACCCAGTGGATCACCAGCGCCGACTACGAGAGCAAGCTCTTCGCCACCCTGCTCACCGACAACGCGCCCGATGTCTTCGAGTTCCACCCGCAGATCCAGATGGTCAAGAGCGGCCAGGTGGCGGATCTGAGCGACATCGTCGATCCGGTCAAGGGCGACTTCAACGCGGCCGACATCACGTCCCACACGGTCGACGGGAAGATCTACGGCGTCCGGATGATCGACGACCCGCAGTTCTTCTTCTACCGGCCCTCGCTCTTCGAGAAGGCCGGCGTCAAGGTCCCCGAGACCCTCGACGAGCTGATCGAGGCCGCCGCCAAGCTCACCACCGGCAAGACGAAGGGCGTCTATCTCGGCAACGACCTGCACGCGATCGTCAACCCGCTGATCTGGTCCGCGGGCGCCGACACCCTCGACGACAAGAACCGCATCGCCTACCACACCCCCGGCGTCATCGAGGGCCTGAAGAAGCTGCGCAGGCTCTTCACCAGCGGCCATCTGCTCCTCGGCGCCCCGACGGACTTCTGGGACCCCTCCTCGCTCAGCCAGGGCCTGTGTGCCATCCAGTTCTGCGGCATGTGGGCCATGCCGCAGTTCCAGAAGGCGCTCGGCGACGACCTCGGGATCTTCCCCTTCCCGAAGACCGTCGACTCCGGCAAGCCCTCGGTCTACAACGGCGGCTGGTCGATGTTCGTCAACGCCAAGGGCGGCGACGTCGACGCGGCCAAGGAGTACGTGAAGTGGCTGTGGATCGACCAGAAGCAGTACCAGGAGGACTTCTCGACCTCGTACGGCTTCCACATCCCGCCGCGCTCCTCGATCGCCGCGTCGGCCACCAAGCTCAAGTCGGGTCTGGCCGCGCAGGGCGTCAAGCTCTTCAACGACCACGGGCACTTCGACAACATCGGCTGGACCCAGGCCATGATCCAGGCGACCTGGGACGTCCTCGCCGACTGCGTCCGCAAGGACGGTGACCCGGAGGCGGCTCTGGACACCTGCGACAAGGCCGTCACCCGCGAGCTCAAGAAGCTCTTCGGATAGGCCCGCGGACGGACCACGACATGTCGACGACCACCAAGCCCGCCCTCGCGGGCCCCGCCCCGGCCAAGGCCGCGCCGGCCCGGACCTGGCGGCGCCTGCGGGGCAGCCGCACCTTCAACTTCTGGCTCTTCCTCAGCCCCTTCCTGATCGGGCTGATCGTCTTCATCTACGTGCCGATCGTCTGGAGCGTCTACCTCAGCTTCTTCGACGCCCGCTTCACGGTCACACCGTCGAAGTTCATCGGCTTCGACAACTACACGTACATGCTGACGGACCCCAAGTTCGTCCACTCGCTCGGCACCTTCACCGTCTTCGCCGCGTTCATCGTGCCGACCACCTGGGCGGTGTCCCTCGGTCTCGCCCTGCTGGTGAACCGGCTGCGGTTCATGCGGGCCTTCTTCCGGTCGGTGTTCTTCCTGCCGACCGCGTGCAGTTATGTGGCCGCCTCCCTGATCTGGAAGATGTCCCTCTTCAGCGGCGTGCGCTTCGGCCTGATGAACACGGTCCTCGGCTGGTTCGGAATCGACAACATCGCCTGGCTGGCCAGCCCCGATCCGCCCTGGTACTGGCTGGTCATCGTCTCGGCACGGCTGTGGCTGCAGTCCGGTTTCTACATGATCCTCTTCCTGGCCGCGCTGCAGAACATCCCCGCCGAGCTGTACGAGGCCGCCGCCATCGACGGCGCCAGGCCGGGCTGGCAGACCTTCCGGCACATCACGCTGCCCCAGCTGCGCGCCACGTCCAGCGCGGTGGTCCTGCTGCTGCTCATCGCCGCCTATCAGGCCTTCGACGAGTTCTACAACCTGCTCGACAAGACGACGTGGGGCCGCCCCCCGCTGGTCGAGCTGTACTACACCGCCCTGGGCACGGAACAGGACTACGGCGCCGGCAGCGCGGGCGCCGTCATCCTGACCGCGCTGATCGTCGTCGTAACCCTTTTCCAGGGCAAGATCATGGGCTTCGGAAGGGGGGAGGAGTCCACGTGACCGCCAAACGCGGGGGCGGGGTGATGGGCAACACCGGCCTCTACATCGCCACCGGTGTCGCCGCCGTCCTCTTCCTGGTCCCGTTCTACGTGCTGCTGCGCAACTCCCTGTCCACCGACGCGGCGATCACCGGCGAGCACTGGGAGCTCTTCCCGACGCACCTGCAGTGGGGCAACATCGGCGAGCTGTTCGACGACCCGTCGGTGCCGTTCGCCCGGTCGCTGCTGAACTCCCTGGTCGTCGCCTGCTCCATGACCGCCGGCATCCTGCTGGTGTGCTCGCTCGCGGGCTACGCCCTGGCCCGCATCCCGTACCGGCACGCCAACAAGATCTTCTACGTCGTCCTCGGCACCCTGATGGTCCCGACCTCGGTGACCTTCGTACCCAGCTTCGTGCTGGTGTCGTCGCTCGGCTGGGTGGACACCTACCGGGGACTGATCATTCCGGGTCTGTTCAGTGGTTTCACCTGCTTCCTGTTCCGGCAGTACTTCCTCGGGTTCCCCAAGGAGCTGGAGGAGGCGGCACGTGTGGACGGGCTCGGCTACTGGGGCGCGTACTGGCGGGTCGTCGTCCCCAACTCGCTGAACTTCTTCGCGGCGATCGCGACGATCACGTTCATCAACGGCTGGAACGCGTTTCTGTGGCCGCTGGTCATCGGTCAGGACCCGAACTCGTGGACCGTCCAGGTCGCACTCTCGTCGTACATCACCAACCAGACCGTCGTCTTCCACCAGATCTTCATGGCGGCCGCCATTTCCATCCTGCCGCTGCTGTTCGTGTTCCTCTTCCTCCAGCGCTGGCTGGTACAGGGGATCGCGCAGACCGGCATCAAGGGCTGAGCTAGGAGACCGATGTCGTTGAGCAACCGCACCGCCACCGATTACGTCGAGGACGTCTCGCCGGGCTCCGGGGCGCTGCCACCCCGTGCCTGGTACGCCTCCTCGGACGCCACCTCCCTTTCCCTGAACGGCAGCTGGCGTTTCCGGCTGTCGCCGACGGCCGACGCCGAGGACGACTCCTTCGCCGAGGACGGGTACGACGCCGGTGACTGGGCGGAGATCCCGGTCCCCGGCCACTGGGTCCTGCAGGGGCACGGCTCCCCGATCTACACCAACCACCTCTACCCGTTCCCGGTCGACCCGCCGCGGGTACCGACGGAGAACCCGACCGGCGACCATCTGCGGCTCTTCGACCTGCCACAGGACTGGCCGGACGGCACCGCCGGGGGCGCCGTACTCCGCTTCGACGGGGTGGAGTCCTGCGCCCGGGTGTGGCTGAACGGCACGGACCTCGGCGACTTCAAGGGCTCCCGGCTGCCGCACGAGTTCGCGGTCGGCCATCTGCTCAGGCCCGAGGACAACGTCCTGGCAGTCCGGGTCCACCAGTGGTCGGCGGGCTCCTACCTGGAGGACCAGGACCAGTGGTGGCTGCCGGGCATCTTCCGTGACGTCACCCTGCTGCACCGCCCGGCGGGCGCCGCCCTCGACTTCTTCGTGCACGCCTCCTACGACCACCGCGCCGGCACCGGCACCCTGCGCGTCGACTCCGACGTGGACGGCCGGGTAACCGTTTCCGAGCTCGGTGTCGACATCGCGACCGGCGAGAGCGTGACCGTGCCGGTCGAGCCGTGGTCGGCGGAAACCCCGAGGCTGTACGAGGGCACGCTGGCCACCGAGGGCGAGCGGGTGCCGCTGCGCATCGGTTTCCGTACCGTGGAGACGGCGGACGGCCTGATCAAGGTCAACGGCAGGCCGGTCCTGTTCAAGGGCGTCAACCGGCACGAGTGGCATCCGGAGAAGGGCCGCGCCCTGGACCTCGCCACCATGCGCGAGGACGTGCTGCTGATGAAGCGCCACAACATCAACGCCGTCCGCACCTCCCACTACCCGCCGCACCCGGCCTTCCTCGACCTGTGCGACGAGTTCGGGCTGTGGGTGATCGACGAGTGCGATCTGGAGACCCACGGCTTCACCGAGCAGGGCTGGCGGGACAACCCCGTCGACGACGACCGCTGGACCCCGGCCCTGCTGGACCGGGCGTCCCGCATGGTCGAACGGGACAAGAACCACCCGTCGGTCGTCGTCTGGTCCCTCGGCAACGAGGCCGGCACCGGCCGCGGCCTGACCGCGATGGCGGAGTGGATCCGCGGCCGGGACTCCTCCCGGCTGGTGCACTACGAGGGCGACCACGGCTGCCGTGACACGGACGTGTACTCACGGATGTACGCCGACCACGCCGAGGTCGAGCGGATCGGCCGGGGTCTGGACGGCGGCACCCTCAAGCGACGCAGGCTCCCCTTCATCCTCTGCGAGTACGCGCACGCCATGGGCAACGGCCCCGGCGGACTCGCCGACTACCAGCGGCTGTTCGAGTCGTACGACCGGCTGCAGGGCGGGTTCGTGTGGGAGTGGATCGACCACGGCATCGCCCATCCGGAGCTGGGCCACGCCTACGGCGGCGACTTCGGCGAGGAGCTGCACGACGGCAACTTCGTCTGCGACGGCCTGCTCTTCCCGGACCGGCAGCCCTCCCCCGGCCTGACCGAGTTCAAGAAGGTGATCGAACCGGTCGGCATCGCGGGCGACTTCGGCGACGGCACGGTCCGGGTCACCAACAAGCAGGACTTCGCCGACGTGTCGTCGCTGGCGTTCTCATGGTCGTACGAGGTCGACGGGGAGACGGTGGAGTCCGGCACGCTGTCGGTGCCGGCGCTGGCGCCCGGCGCGTCCGCCGACGTCAAGCTGCCCGCGCCGCCGGCCGGGGCGCCGGCCGGCGAGGCCCTCTGGACGGTCCGGGCGGTGCTCGCCGCGGACACCGCCTGGGCGCCGAGGGGCCATGTCGTGGCCTGGGGCCAGATCCCGGTGTCGGAGCGCCGGGTGCCCACGGTCGCGGCGACCGCCCGGCCGGTGCCCGGCAATGGGGTGATCACCCTCGGCCCCGGCACCTTCGACGCCCGCACCGGCGCCCTGACCGCCGTCGGCGACGTGCCCGTCACCGGGCTGCGCCTGGACGTGTGGCGGGCCACCACCGACAACGACGACGGCGCCCCCTGGCAGCCCGACCTACGCTACGGGCTGCTGTGGCGGGGGCTCGGCCTGCACCGGATGCGGCACCGGCTGGACGCGGTGGAGACCGGCGAGCACGCGCTGACGGTCCGCACCCGGGTGGCGCCGGCGGCGCGGGAGCTGGGCCTGTCGACCGTATACCGCTGGACCTCGGACGGAGACCGTCTGCGGTTGACCGTGTGTACCACCCCCGAGGGCGACTGGACCGTCCCCCTCCCC
This sequence comes from Streptomyces sp. NPDC001093, assembly GCF_040298985.1. Classification (NCBI taxonomy): domain Bacteria; kingdom Bacillati; phylum Actinomycetota; class Actinomycetes; order Kitasatosporales; family Streptomycetaceae; genus Streptomyces; species Streptomyces sp. NPDC001093. The sequence continues at coordinate 27,009 of NZ_JBEPBF010000026.1, forward strand.
CGGCTCGGCATCCGCTTCGGCCTGTCCGCGGCCGACCGTGTGCGGTGGTACGGCGGCGGCCCCGGCGAGGCGTATCCGGACACCAGGACGGCGGCGGCAGTCGGCCGCTGGCAGTCGACCGTGGACGCCCTGCAGACGCCGTACGTCCGCCCCCAGGAGAACGGCGCCCGCATCGAAGTCCGCTGGGCCGAGCTCGGCGGCCTGCGCATCGAGGGCGACCCGGCGTTCTGGCTCACCGCCCGCCGCTGGACCACCGAACAGCTGGACGCCGCCGCGCACCGCACCGACCTCACCCCTGGCGACGCGGTGTGGGTCAACCTGGACCACGGCCAGCACGGCATCGGCTCCCAGTCCTGCGGTCCGGGCCCGCTGCCCCCGTACCGCCTGCGGGCCGTACCGGCGGAGTTCTCCTTCGTGTTCTCCACCGCGCCCGAGCCGGAGGCCGACTGACCCCGACGCTCCCGACACCCACCGCGGCCGGCCGGCACCCCTCCCGCCGGAAACCTAGATACCCTAGGATTGCCACTAAACATCCAAGGAGGGGGTGCCGGATGGCCCGAGCGGGCCTCACCGTCGACCGTGTCGTCACGGCCGCCGCCGAACTCGCCGACGAGGCGGGCTTCGAGAACGTCACCCTGTCCGCGCTGGCCCGCCGCTTCGGCGTGAAGGACGCGAGCCTGTACTCGCATGTCCGAGGCCTCGCGGACCTGCGCACCCGGCTCGCGCTGCAGGCCGGCGGCGAGCTGATCGACCGGATCGCGGTGGCCGTGGCCGGCCGCGCGGGCAAGGACGCGCTGGCCGCCTTCGCCGGCGCCTACCGCGCGTACGCCCTGGAGCACCCCGGCCGGTACGCGGCCACCCAGATCCGTATCGACCAGTCCCTGATCCCCGGCTCCCCGGCCCTGCGCCGCACCGCCGAGATCACCTACGGCATGCTGCGGGCCTACGGCCTGGACGAGCCCGACCTGACCGACGCCGTACGCCTGCTGCGCAGCACCTTCCACGGCTACTGCGCCCTGGAGTCCGCCGGCGGCTTCGGCGCGGACCGGAACGTACAGGCCTCCTGGGACAAGGCGATCGACGCGCTGCACCAGGCCCTCACCCACTGGCCCCGGGAGACGAGCGGAGATGACGGAAAAGGCGGCTGAAGCGCTGCACTACGACGTCTCGGGCAGCGGTCCCGTGCTGCTGGTCCTGCCGGGCGGGGCCGGGCACCCGATGGGGCTCGGGCCGCTGACCGAGCGGCTGGCCGCGCACTTCACCGTGGTGACGTACGACCCGCTGGGCCTCGCCCACGGCCGGCTCGGCCTGCCGGTTCCCGGGCAGCGGGTGGCGGACTGGAGCGAGGGGGCGCACCGGGTGCTGGAGGAGGTGCTTCCGGCAGGCGAGTCCGCGTACGTGTTCGGGACCAGCTCCGGCGGTATCACCGCCCTGGACCTGCTCGCCCGGCACCCCGGGCGGCCGGCGCACGTGGTCGCGCACGAACCGCCGTGCGTGACGGTGCTGTCGGACGGACAGGAGCGGCGCGCCGAGCTGATCGGGCAGCTGGACGGGCCCGGACGCCCGGCCGCGGAGGGCGCCGAGGCGACCCCGTTCGGGGTCTTCCTGGCCCGCGTGCTCCGCCCGTTCACGTCGTACCTGCCCTCCTTCACCGCTCCCCAGGGCACGCTCACCCTCGCCGCCGGCGCCGACTCGCGCGGTGGGCCGCTGTACCGGACGAGCGTGTCGCTCGCCCAGCGGCTGGGCGGTGCGTTCGCGGAGTTCCCGGGCGGGCACCTGGGCACACTCGATCACCCGGAGGCGTTCGCCGACCTGCTCACCGACACGTTCCGCTCCAGTGCGCGGACCTCTGGGTAGGTGGGGGTGGTGCCGTCCGGGGTGCGTCCGGCGGCGATGTCGGTGACCGCGTCCAGGGCCGCGCCGAGCGCCCGCCGGTACAGCAGTGAGCCGAGGCTGATCCGGCGGACGCCGAGGTCGGCCAGCTGGGCGACCGTGGGTCCGGCGGGCGAGTAGAGGATGTTGAGCGGGGCCTCGAGGTGCCGGACCAGGGCGGCGATCCGCCGGGGGTCGGTCAGCCCGGGCACGAACACCCCGTCGGCACCGGCCTGCTGGTAGGCGTCGAGCCGTCGCAGGGTGTCCCGCTCGTCGCCGTCGCCGGACCAGTACGTGTCCGTGCGGGCGTTGACGAACAGGCCCGGTGCGGCCGCCTTCACCGCGGCGATCTTCGCCGCGTGCCGGTCGACGGGCCCCAGCCCGTCCTCCAGGTTGACCCCGGCCACCCCTACGGCCCACAACTCCCGTGCCAGTGCGGCCACTTCACTGGGATCCGGGCTGAATCCGTCCTCGGCGTCGACCGAGAGGAGCCAGGGCCCCGCGCCGAGGGTCAGGGCGAGAGCCAGGGTCTGCTCCCGGGTCGCCCCTTCGCCGTCGGGCAGTCCGGCGGCCGCCGCCACGGCCAGGCTCGTCGTGCCGATCGCCGGAAAACCCCGGGCGGCGAGCGCGGCCGCCGAGGCATGGTCCCAGGCATTGGGCAGCAGCAGCGGCACGCCGGGCCGGTGGTGGAGTCCGGCGAACGTCGTCATGGTGGGATCAGCGGTCATACGGCCACGCTAGGCACGGGTCGTTTCGGCGCCTGCCGAACCGTTCGGACCGTCGCGCCGTACAACGACGTTCGCCCCCGCCGCCACCAGCCGCACCCGGACCTCACCTCCCCCGCTCCACCGGACCACCAGCTCCCCCTCCCCGTCCGCCCGCACGGACACCAGCTCCCCCATCGGGGGCGGATCCGCGTCCCCGGTGAGCCGGGCCAGTGCGACGAAGAGGGTGTCCCCCTCCCCGACGGCCCCGGTGAGTGCGCTGGACAGGCCCACGGCGGGCAGGAGTTCGGCCCGTACGCCGTCCCGCAGCGCTCCCCACCCGGTGATCCGCACCGGCGTCCCGGGCGCGGCCCCCGAGACCAGATGGGCCCGCACCTCCACCGCGCCCTCGGCCAGCACGAGGCTGGTGACGGTGATCCCGTCGCGCACGGTGTGCCGGGACGCGATCCAGCCCCGGCCCGTGCCGAGCGGCTCGATCCCGGTGCGGCTCGGATCGCCGCCGACGATCACGCTGTTGTCGTACGACGCCCGGTCGGGCGTGGTCGAGGTCGAGTAGGCGAGCCGGGTGTAGTAGGGGTCGTAGCGGACGTCCTCGCTGCCGTGGTTGTGCAGCCGGACCAGTCCGTCCGAACGGGTGGACTGCAGCAGCCAGTTGGGGACCGGGACGGGCCGCACCTCGTCGGCGCGCCCGGCCGGTCCCGGCTCCTCGGTCGCCGTCCACACCTCGTGCTCCGCAGGCAGCAACAGGCCGAGAAACCCTTTACTGGCCCAGTACGGGGAGGCCGGGCCCGAGTAGCTCTGGACGAGCGAGTCGTCGGGGCCGAGCCAGCCCAGCGGGAGCAGGCCCCGCTCGTCGACCGCGCCGCCGTCGAGGAAGTAGCGCAGGGCGCCGGATGCGAGACGCCGTGTCTCCCCCGGGGACAGGGGGGTCTGTCCGGTCAGGGCGCCGAGCCAGAGCGGGGCGGTCGTCGCGAAACGGTAGGTGAGGGAGCGGCCCTGGTGCATCGGGGCGCCGTCGCCGCCGAACAGGCGGGCGTAGTCGGCGAGGTGACGGGACAGCCGCCGGCCGTACACGGAAAGCAGTTCACCGTCGTCCGCCAGCCATGCGTGGAGGACGGTGTACAGGTGCATGGCCCAGCCGTTGTAGTAGTCGAACTTCCGGCCGTCGCCGTCGGTGTACCAGCCGTCGCCGAGGTACCAGCCCTCGACCCGTTCCAGACCGCGGTCGATCGCCTTGCGTGCGGCCTCCGGCTGGTGGCCGATCTCGAGCAGGAAGCCGCCGACGGTGACGGGGAACAACTCCCAGTTGCACGCCCAGGGTTCGGCGGTGAGCGCGTCCGCCAGCCAGGCGGCGGTGCGCTGCCGTACACAGTCGTCGAGCCGGTCCCACAGCAGCGGCCGGGTCAGCCGCAGGGCGAGCGCGACGGACGCGGCCTCGACGAGCGGCTGGCCCCGGTCCTCGACGCGTGGCCAGACCCCGCCGGGACCGGTGGCGAGGCCGTCGGCGTAGCGGCCGAGCGCGGTCTCGTCGCGGCGGAAGGCGGCCAGCAGCAGCGTACGGGCGTATCCCTCCAGGCCGTCGGAGAGGTGCCCGGAGTGGCTCACGTGGTCGCCGGGGAGGTGGTAGAGGGCGCAGTCGGGGGTGGCGTAGGGCTCGACGGCGGCCAGCAGGGCGTCGGCGGCGGTCTGCCAGTGGGCGCGGGTGTAGCCGGTGTACGGGCTCGACACGCGGTCGTCGGCGGGCAGTTCGATCACGGCGGTGACGTTCCTTCCAGGCGGGCCTGGGGCGCCCCGGTTCCGGTCGGGGCGCCCCAGGGCTTCATCCCACCCGCACGGCGCCCTCGGGCACCAGATGCAGGGCGAGAAGTCCGTCGCGGGCCAGGCCGGCGTAGACGGTGGCACCGTGCACGGAGGTGTGCGTGTTGTCGCGCTTCTCGTTGTAGAGGCAGATCGCCCTGGAGCCCTCCGGGCCGAGGGACTCCACCAGCGCCTTGGTCTTCGCGGTGAGGTCGATCAGGGGCACGTGTCCGGCGGCGGCGACGGACCGGATGGCGGCCGGGAGGTCGACGCCGAGGCCGTTGACCAGCAGGGCGGTGTTGTTGTGCAGGGCGCCGTCGGCGTTGGACCAGCGGCGGACGATCGGGGTGACGAGCACGGGTTCGCCGCCCTGGTCCCGGATTCCCGCCACCAGGGCCTCCAGGCCGGCCCGGCAGGTGGTCTCGTCGGTGGTCTTGTCGTTGTGGGCGAGTTGCACCAGCACGAGGTCGCCGGGGCGGATCAGCGGCCGTACGGTGGCCCACAGCCGGGGATCGGCCAGGCAGGTGACCGTGCTCTCGCCGGAGTCGGCGTAGTTGGCGACGGACAGGCCCTGGCGCAGGTACTGCGGCAGCTGCCGGCCCCAGCCAGAGTAGGGGTCGGCGGGCTGGTCGCAGACGGTGGAGTCGCCGATCAGGATGATCTGGCGGGGGTGCCGGGCCGGGGTGACCCGGGTGCCGGCGAGGGCGGGGGCGGAGCCGCCGAGCGTCAGGTCCAGGCCGGGGGTTCCGTCGGGGCCGGTCGGTTCGCCCTCGGGGGTGCGGACGTTCACGGTGAAACTGCGGGTGAGGCGTTCGCCGGCCGCGACGGCCGTCTCCGGGAGCAGGGCGCGCCGGGTCTCCCCGAAGACGCCGGTGCTGGACGCCGTCGCGCCGCCGAGCCGGACCGTCACGTCGTACGTGCCCGCAGGGACGTCGAAGTGGCAGGCGATGGCAGTGCAGTTGTCGATGCCGAGGGGCCGGGCGCCGTCGGCCCGGGCGGGGGCCGCGGTCAGGGTCGCGCCCACGGTGACCGCGAGCAGCACGGCGGTTCCGACACGTCTCACGCGCGGCTCCTCCATCGATCGTCATCGGCCGACCCGAGACCGTACCGGTTCGGGCAAGCGCTTTCTAGACCTAGGGAGGAATTCGCTGGATTACTGAGTTCTCACTCACGCAAGGCCTTTCGCGAAGTGCGTTCGACTGCCACCCTGCCAACACCCGTACCCCCCACACTTTTCGAAGGAGCCCCATGTCCGGGTCCGGAAGCAGGGCGGTCCGACGCCGCACCTTCGTCCTCGGCTCCGCCGCCGCGACGGCCGCGGCGGCCCTCACCGGTCCGCTCGCCGGCTCCGCGGCGGCGGCCGGTTTCGGCTGGAGCGACGACGGCTCGAACTACGTCGTCGACACCGGCGCGAACCTCGTCCTCAAGGTCAGCAGGACCAACGGCGACCTGACCTCGCTGGTCTACAAGGGCACCGAGTACCAGGGCTACGGCGGCAAGAACTCGCACGTCGAGTCCGGCCTCGGCACCTCCACGGTGACCCTCGCCCAGTCCGGCTCGACCATCCTGATCTCCGTCGCCCATGGCACGCTGCGCCACTACTACGCGGCCCGCAGCGGCGAGAACAACATCTACCTGTGGACGAACAAGGCCGACTCCTCGGTCACGGCGACCCGTTACATCGTGCGCGTCAAGGCAGGCCTGTTCCTCAACGACGAACCGGACTCCTACACGTACACCACCAGCACCGTCGAGGCCTCGGACGTGTTCGCGAAGCCCGACGGCCAGACCCGCTCCAAGCACTACTCGAGACACCGGGTCATCGACTACGACTACATCGGCTGGACCACCGGCGGCGTCGGTCTGTGGATCGTCCGCAGCAACCACGAGAAGGCCTCCGGCGGCCCCTTCTACCGCTCGCTGCTGCGCCACCAGAGCGCCGACGGCGGCGGCCTGTACGAGATCCTCCACTACGGCGAGAACCAGACCGAGGCCGAACGCCACGGCCTGCAGGGGCCGTACGTCATCGCCTTCACCGACGGCGGCGCACCATCGCCCGCGCTGTACCACGGCACGCTCACCACGCCGTGGGCGGACTCGCTCGGCATCGCCGGGTACGTGCCCGACGGCGGCCGGGGCCGGGTCGCCGGCGTCGGCATCACGGGGCGCGACACGACGTACGCGTACACGGTCGGGCTCGCCAACCCGGCGGCGCAGTACTGGGGTTCTGTGCGGGCCTCCGACGGGTACTTCTCGGTGCCCAGGGTGCTGCCGGGTGCGTACACGCTGACGGTCCACAAAGGCGAGCTGGCCGTGTACAGCACACAGGTGACCGTGTCCGCGGGCACGACGACCACGCTCAACACGATCACCGTCCCGTCCTCCAACGACCCGTCCCACGCGAGCGCGATCTGGCGGATCGGGAACTGGGACGGCACGCCGAGCGGCTTCAAGAACGCCGACCTGATGACGTACGCGCATCCCTCGGACGTACGGGCCGCCTCCTGGACCGGCAACGTGGTGATCGGAAGCGGTTCCGAGACCTCCGCCTTCCCCTGCTATCTGTGGAAGGACGTCAACAGCGGCCTGCTCGTCCACTTCAAGCTCACCGCCGCGCAGGCCGCCGCCGCGCACACCCTGAGGATCGGCGTGACGACGGCCTACGCGGGCGGCCGGCCGCAGGTCACGGTCAACGACATGTGGACCTCGGCGATCCCCTCGCCGCCCGCCCAGCCGAGCACCCGGTCCCTCACCGTCGGCTCCTACCGGGGCAACAACCACACCTTCAGCTACAGCGTCCCGGCGAGCGCGTGGCGCACGGACACCAGCCAGTACAACGTGCTGAGGATCGACGTGGTGAGCGGTTCGGGGACGTCGGGCTATCTCAGCGCGGGCACGGCGATCGACGCGATCGATCTGCTCGCCTGAGGTCCGGTCATGTTCCGTGCGTCCACTGCTGGTTCGTTCCTCCATTGCAGGCTTAGGTGGTGATCGCCGCGGAGTTGGCGGTGGACGCGCCGGACACGTCCAGGCACTCGCCGGTCGTACGGGCCTTGATGTTCACGTACGAGCCCGAGGTCACCACCGACCACTGCTGTGCGGTGGCGCCGGCGCAGTCCACCAGTAGTAGTACGAGCCGACCTTGAGGACGCCGCCGCCGTGGGCGTGCACGGGGTTGCCGGAAGTATCCGTGAACCGGGTGCCGTTGGTGACCGTCCGCGGTGCCGCCCCCGGGCGGGTCCGGCCGCCGCCAGGGCCGCGGCGAGGGCGCAGCACAGGGCGAGGAGGGCGGCGTGGACGCGCCTCATCTCACGCCCCTGCCTTCACGGTGCCGGCGACCGGGACGCCGAAGTCCGGGGTGCCGTCGGGCTTCCAGCCGAGCCGCTGGATCCGGGTGTGCCGGTTCGGGTCGTGCAGGGGGTCTCCGGTGATCTCCTTGTACGGGCGGGCGTGGTAGACGAGCACGTCGCTGCGGCCGTCCTCGGCCACGGTGAAGCAGTTGTGCCCGGGGCCGTACTGCCGGGTGGTGTCGTCGCTGGTGAACACCGGGACGGGCGACTTGGACCAGCTCCGGGCGTCCAGCAGGTCACTGCCGGCGTCGGCGGTCAGCATCCCGACGCAGTAGTGCCAGTCGGTGGCGCTGGCCGAGTAGGTGAGGAACACCCGGCCGTTGCGCTGGAGCGCGTACGGGCCCTCGTTGACCTTGTAGCCGACGCACTCCCAGTCGTACTCGGGGGTGGAGAGCCGCACCTGAGGGCCGGTCAGGGTCCAGGGGTTGGCCATCTTCGAGATCCACAGCGCGGTGTTGTTGTCCATGCCGGGCTCGTGCTGGGCCCAGACCAGGTAGCGGGTGCCGCGGTGCTTGAAGGTGGTGGCGTCGAGGGAGAAGGTCTCCCAGGCGGTCCTGATCCGGCCCCGCTCCACCCAAGTGCCCCGGAACGGATCGGGGCCCGCGTTCTCCAGCACCCAGATGCGGATCGCCCAGATGTCCTCGGCCGGGGCCGAGGCGAAGTAGATGTACCACTTGCCGCCGATGCGGTGGAGTTCGGGTGCCCATATGTGCGCGCCCATCGGGCCGGTGGCGTGGGCCCGCCAGATCACCGACTCGGCCGCCGTGGCGAGGCCGTTCAGCGTGTGCGAGCGGCGCAGGATGATGCGGTCGTACTCGGGGACCGTGGCCGTGAAGTAGTAGAGGCCGTCGGTGTGGCGGGTGATGTGCGGGTCGGCGCGCTGGAGGACCAGGGGGTTCACGTAGGGGGCGGCCGTCGGACGGTCGGGGGCGGCCTGGGCGATGCCCGGGGCGGCGACGAGGGCACCGGCGGCGATCGCGGCACCTTTCAGCATCAGTCTGCGGCTGGGGACTTCGGGGAGCCCGGGGGCACGGCTCATGCGGAGTGCCTCTCGGTGGGGGATTCGAAATATCGGACATCATCTGTCATTCCGAACGCGGAAAAGGTACGGGTGGGCCGGGAGTGGGGTCAATGGGTTCGGCGAGATGCGGGAAAGCCCTTTCTGAAACCAGGCTGCCGGGCCGGTTTCCAGGTCCGTACACCCTCCGGTTCGACTAGCGTCATGACATGACCAGCAACACCTCCCCCAGCCTCGCCTCCGCCCTCGCAGCCGGGACGGTCGTGCTCGACGGCGGTATGTCCAACCAGCTGGAGTCGGCCGGGTACGACCTGGGCGACGAACTGTGGTCGGCACGGCTCCTCGCCGAGCGGCCGGAAGCGGTTACCAAGGCGCATCTCGCCTACTTCCGGGCGGGCGCGGACGTGGCCATCACCGCGAGCTACCAGGCGACGTTCGAGGGCTTCGCGCGGCGCGGCATCGGCCACGACGAGGCGGCGCGGCTGCTCGCACTGAGCGTGGACCTCGCACGGGAGGCCGCCCGGCAGGCCGGGGACGCGGGCATCGACCGGCCGCTGTGGGTGGCGGCGTCGGTCGGGCCGTACGGCGCGATGCTCGCCGACGGCTCCGAGTACCGGGGCCGGTACGGGCTGAGCGTGGACGAGCTCGAGCGCTTTCACCGGCCGCGCATGGAGGTGCTGGCCGCCGCCGCGCCGGACGTCCTCGCGCTGGAGACGGTGCCGGACGCCGACGAGGGCGCCGCGCTGCTCAGGGCGGTGCGTGGGCTGGGGGTGCCGGCATGGCTGTCGTACACGGTCGACGGTCGGCGCACGCGGGCCGGGCAGCCGCTGGAGGAGGCCTTCGCCCCGGCCGCCGACGCGGACGAGGTGGTCGCGGTCGGCGTGAACTGCTGTGCGCCAAAGGATGTGGAGGCCGCGGTGGAGATCGCGGCGCGGGTCACCGGCAAACCGGTCGTGGTCTATCCCAACAGCGGCGAGGCCTGGAACGCCGAGTCCCGCGCCTGGACGGGGCGGACGAGGTTCGGCGCCGACCAGGTGCAGACGTGGCGGGACGCCGGGGCGAGGCTCATCGGCGGGTGCTGCCGGGTGGGGCCGGAGGCGATCGCGTCGATCAGGCAGGCGCTGGGCCCGGCCTGAACGCGCCGCCCGGCAGCCGGGCGGACGCCGGGGTGCGCCGCCTGAGGTCACCACCTTGCGCCGAGACGGATACCTGGGTGCGCAGTCTGAAATCGCCGCCCCCACCGAGGCCGACGCCCGGGTGCGCCCTCTGAAAGCCCCGCCCCGCGGCGGGACGGACGCGGAGGCTCGGAAGTCCGGCGCAGGAGCCGCGCATCCGCGCCGGCCCTGTCCCCTGCCGGCGCCGGCCTGCGGCGTGGGAACCGGTTGCTATCGCGTTGCCGCAGTTCCCGACGGTGCGAAGGGGCTGGGGGATGACGAGGAAGAGCGAGACCGCCGGGCGCAGCACGATCCGGGATGTCGCGGCGCGGGCCGGGGTGTCCGCCTCGACGGTCTCCCGGGTGCTGGGCGGGGTGTATCCGGTGAGCGCGGCGACCCGGACCCGGGTGATGCGGTCCGTGCGGGAGCTGGACTATGTAGCCGACGCGCGCGCCCAAGGCCGTCGCCGGGGTCGGCACACCGACCCTGGCGTTCGTGCTCGAGGACATCACAGGGCGGTCGTTCGCACACATGGCACGGGGGGTGGAGCGCGAGGCCGCGCGGCTCGGGCCTCTCTGCCCGGTCTGCAGCACGGACGGTGACCTGCGGCAGGAACTGGACTTCATCGAGACGATGCGCGCCCAGCGGGCGGCGGCGGTGATCCTGGTCGGCGGTGCGGCGGACACGCCCGAGTACCGGGAGCGCACGCGCCGTATCGCCGGCTCACCGGCCTCGGCCGGTTCCCGGCTGGTGCTGTGCGGGCGGCCGCCACTCGGTCCGGACGCGCCGGTGACGGTGATCGAGTACGACAACGAGGGCGGGGCTTTCGCCCTGGTGGCGCACGTCCTCGCCCAGGGCCACCGGCGGGTACTGTTCCTCGGCGGCAAGCCGGACCACACCACGGCGCAGGGCCGCGAGCGCGGTTACCTGGGCGCGCACCGCGCCCGCGGCGTGGAACCCAGCCCGGAGCTGCTGCTGCACGGCGACTTCACCCGCGGCTCCGGGCACCGGTTGATGCGCCGGGCGCTGGAGCGGGGGCTGGACTTCACCGCCGTGGTGGCCGCGACCGACATGGTCGCCGCGGGCGCCCTGACCGCGTTGCACGAGGCCGGTCTGGACGTGCCGGGGGACGTGTCGCCGGCCGGGTACGACGACATACCGTTCGCCCGCGACCTGCGCCCGGCGCTGACGACGGTGCACGTCCCGTACGAGGAGCTCGGCCGGCTCGCCGTGCGCACCGCCCTGGGCCACTCCCCGGACTCCCCCGGCGGGCATCTGCTGCTCGGCACGCATGTGGTGGTGCGGGACTCGGTGGCAGCGGTCGAGGGGTGAGGGGTGAGGTGGGGGCGGACCGGCGACGGTATGCCGGATCACCGGAAGTCGCCCGTCGGTGATCAATGGCGCCGGGCGGCCCCCACGGACCGCCGCAAGCGCCGTACCGCCGCCGCCAGCTCCGCTCCCGGCGCCCGGATGTCCGAGGCGGGGTCGGGTTCCGGGACGGCGGTGGTCGACCAGAGGGCGACTTCCGCGTCCCGTGGTCCGTATGCGGTGCGCGGGGCACCGTCGCCGAAGATCCGCACCGGATGGGACGCGTCCCAGCCCTGCCAGCCGGGATCCCCCGTCGTGACGAAGCGCACCCAGGCCGCGTGCATCGCCTCGGCCAGCTCCCGCGGGGCGCCCTCACCTGCCAGTTTCTTCGACTCGGGCAGGTCACCGGAGTCGAAGACGAACCCCAGTTCCAGGGCGTGGCAGGCGCCGAGGCCGGGCAGGCTGGACGGCCAGGCGAACTCATAGAGGTAGGAAGCGCCGGGGCGGGCGTCGGCGAGGCGGTGCAGCGGGAGCCGCAGCAGGTGGTCGGTGACCATCTGACCGACGATCTCGGCGGTGCCGGCGTCGGGGTGCAGGGTGCGGTAGCCGCGGGGCACCTCGTGGCCGGCGCGGCAGCGGGCCATGGCTCCGGCGAGGGCGACGGGGCCGAGCCGGTCGACGTGTTCCAGCAGCCCGCCGGGCACGAGCCAGAGCCGGTACTCGTCCCGGGTCCAGCCCATGAGCAGTTCGACGCCCGGGGCGGCGTCGCCGTCGATCAGGGCCTGGAGGGGGTCGCGGGGCACGAGGTCGCCGTCCACGACGATGCCGAACGCGGGTCCGCCCAGGACCGGGCTGCTGAGCCGGCCGACCTCGGCCTGGGTGCGCAGCAGCAGGTCGCGGTCGACGGCGGCGAAGGCCTCGGCGGTGGCGGGGATCCTCAGCCGGGTGGCCATGCGGCGCACCATCCGCCGTACCTTGTCGCGTTCGGACGCCTCCGGGGGTCCGCTCTGCAGCACCGCGCGCCGGACCAGACCCCGGGTCGCGGGTGCGGCGAGCAGGGCGCCGGCGCTGATGGCGCCGGCCGACTGGCCGCACAGGGTGACCCGGTCCGGGTCGCCGCCGAAGGCGCCGATCGCGTCGTGCACCCAGCGCAGGGCGGCGAGCTGGTCGCGCAGGCCCGGGTTGGGCGGTGCGTCGGGGAAGAGCCCGAAGCCCTCGACGCCGAGCCGGTAGTTGACGGAGACGCAGACGACGCCGTCCCGGGCGAAGGTGACACCGTCGTAGACCGGCACGGCGGAGGATCCCCTGGTGAGGGCGCCGCCGTGGAGCCAGACGAGGACCGGGAGGCGGGCGCCGGGGTCCGGCTGCGGGGTCCACACATTGAGGTTGAGGCAGTCGTCGCCGGGGATCTCCGGGTCGGACAGGTACTGGGCGAACGCCTCGGAGTACGGCGGTTTCGGCGCGGTGGGACCGAAGGCGCCGGCGTCGCGCACCCCGTCCCAGGGCTCGGGCGGTACGGGCGGACGGAACCGCAGGGGGCCGAAGGGCGGGGCGGCGTACGGGATGCCCCGGAACACCGCGACGCCCTGCTCGTACCGGCCGCGTACGGCCCCGTACGGCGTTCTGACCTCGGGCCCGGCCACGGGGTCCGCCTGGTCTGCCGTCATCGCCCACCAGCCCTTCGCCGCGCGCTCGTACACCGTGCAACATCAGAGCACCACAAGAACGTCCGGTATTCCGGTGCACGGACGCGCGGTAGGGCCGTTCGGGCTACCCCGGGGACGCGCATGGCCGCTCGATCACTTGGCGTACATCAGCGTGCCGAAACCGAGCTGGTCGTAGCCGCCGCTGGTGGAGCCGTAGTCACCGCCACCGCCCTCGGGGGCGACAAGGCCGTAGTACATGGCCGAGATGTACTTGTCGTCCAGGTACAGACGGCGGTTGTAGTGGAAGTGGAGCATCGCCCACACCGGGCGGACCTGCCCGCGGGAGCCGGAGCCGATGACCGTCTGCGGCTGCCGGGCGCAGTTCTGGCCGGTGCCCCAGGTGTAGGTGGTGTAGGGGACGTCCTGGCCGGTGTTGTACTTCGCGACGTACTGGGCGGCCTTCATGAAGCGGCGGTCGTCGTAGGAGTACAGGTCGTCGCCCTGGTTCCAGGCCGTCTCGCACAGGGCGCCCATCTGGCCCATGCCCATGACGGTGTGCCCTGGTCACGGCCGGACTCCTGCCACTGGCCGAGGGCGTAGCCGTCCGCGTCGGTGTACAGGTACGGCACCGCGTGCGCGATGGAGCCGTTTCCGGCGCCGGACTTGAAGTACGTGACGGCCTGGTCGTACGTGGCGGCGTCGTCGGTGAGGATCCCGATGGCCATGACGGCGGCCGTGGTGCACAGGTCCCAGTTCGCCCGGTAGTTGGTGATGCAGGCGTCGTTGTGGTGGGTCAGGAAGCTGTTGTTGAGCGGGTAGAAAACGCTCACCCTCATCTCCTGGAAGGCGGCGAGGTCGAACCCGTCGTAGTCGCACATGAGTTCGGCCGCGTTGGCGAACTCCCACCCGTAGACGCCGACGGCGAGGAATCTGAAACTGTTTCCATCTCGCACCACACCCCTTCCCCCTCCCTCCCAGGAGAGCCATGCCCAGCCCTCAACCGCCGCGGGCCGTGTTCGCGATGGATCCGGTGCACCTGCCGCTGCTCTTCCCCCCGCCGCTCATGGCCCGCCTGAGGCGGACGGCCGACGTCGACACGGAGCTGGTCGTACGGGACTTCGCCGATCCGGTGGTGGCCGAAGCCCTGGCGCAGGCCGAGGTGCTGATCACCGGCTGGGGCTGTCCGCACCTGGACGCCGGCGTCCTGGCCACGGTCCCGAGGCTGCGTGCCGTCCTGCACGCCGCGGGTTCGGTGCGTTCCCTGGTCGGCGAGGCGCTGTGGAAACACGGCGTCAGCGTGTCCAGTGCGGTCACCGGCAACGCCGTCCCGGTGGCGGAGTACACGCTCGCGATGATCCTGCTCGCCGGGAAGGACGCCTTCGGCCACCGTGAGCGCTACCGCCGCACCCACGCCGGACCGCCCCCCGCCGAGACCGCGGCCACCGGCAATCTCGGCCGCCGCGTCGGCGTCGTCGGCGCCTCCCGCGTGGGCCGGCGGCTCATGGAGCTGCTACGGCCGTTCGACCTCACGGTCCTGCTGCACGACCCCTACGTGAGCCCCGCCGAGGCCGCCGTCCTGGGGGCCGAACTCCTCCCGCTGGCGGACCTGTTGCGGCGCAGCGACATCGTCAGCCTGCACGCCCCCGACATCCCCGAGACCCATCACATGCTCGACCGGGACCGGCTCGCCCTCATCCGGGACGGCGGTGTGCTGATCAACACCGCGCGTGGTGCGCTGGTCGACCACGAGGCGCTGACCGAGGAGCTGGTCTCGGGCCGGTTGCGCGCGGTCCTCGACGTCACCGAGCCGGAGCCGCTGCCCGCCGGTTCCCCGCTGTACCGGCTGCCCAACGTCTTCCTCACCCCGCACATCGCGGGCTCGCTCGGCAACGAGCTGGAGCGGCTGGGCACCGTCGTCGTGGCGGAACTGGAGCGGCTGGCGGCGGGCCTGCCGCCGTTGCACGAGGTGCGGCACGCGGACCTGACCCGGGTCGCCTGATGCCCGCGTGAGGGCCGCCGTCCACAGGCCCACCGGGCCGTGGAGGGCCATCGCCCACAGCCCCACCGACCCCTCGAGGGCCGCTGTCCACAGGCCCGCCGGGCCTTGGAAAGCTCTCGTCCTGGTGGGCAGGCCACCCCTGGAGGGCGACGTCCCGGCCACGACGGTCGACTACGACAACGAGGCCGGCGCCTACGCCATGGCCGGCCATCTGCTGTCGGCCGGCCACCGGCGCGTCCTCGTCCTACCCGGGCCCGCCGAACTCACCACGGCCCAGAGCAGGTTGAGGGGCGCGGAGCGGGCGTTCGAGGCGTACGGCGTGCCGCTCGACCCGGGTCTGGTCCGCCACGACCCGTACGACGACGCGCACGGCTACGCGGCGGTCGGGACCGCCCTGCACGAGACGCCGGACTTCACCGCCGTGCTCGCCGGAACCGACGTGGTGGCCGCCGGTGCCATGCAGGCCCTGCGCGCGGCGGGGCTGCGGGTGCCGGAGGACGTCTCGATCGTGGGTTACGACGACATCCCGCTCGCCTCCCGGCTGACGCCCCAACTGACCACCGTGCACGTGCCGTACGAGGAGATGGGCCGGGTGGCGCTGCGCGCGGTGGCCGACCGGCGAGAGGGCGGCGCGGGCCGCCGGAAGGGCGCCGACGGCGAGCACCTGGTGCTGGGCAGCCATGTCGTCGTGCCTGTTCCCGGTGTGGTGGCCGCTCGTCAGCGCCACCAAGGACCGCACCGCGCTGTACCAGAGCAACGGCCTGTGGTTCTCCGGCTGGCACCTGTGGGACAACCTGCACCAGGTGCTGACCTACCAGGGCGACATCTTCCTGCGCTGGACGGCGAACTCGCTGCTGTACGCCGGTGCAGGCTCTTTCGGGGCGCCCTGATCGCGCTCGCCACGGGCTACGGCCTCGCCCGATTCGACTTCCCGGGCCGCAGCGTGATCTTCGCGTGCGTCGCGGGCTCGTTCCTGATCCCGATCGCCCTGCTCACGCTCCCCCTGTACCTGCTGTTCTCCGCGATCGGCCTGGTGGACACCCCCTGGGCGATGCTGATCCCTTGCCTGATCAACCCGTTCAGCGTGTACCTGGCCAAGGTGTACACCGAGGCCACGGTGCCCTACGAGCTGCTGGAGGCGGCCCGCCTCGACGGCGCCGGGGAGCTGCGCATCTTCGTCAGCATCGTGCTGCGGATGATGACGACGGGCGGCGCGACGGTCTTCCTGCTGACTTCGTCAACACCTGGAACTCCTTCTTCCTGCCGCTGGCGGTGATGATGGTCGCGATGCGGTGCTACTGGCGTACCGGGGTGACGCTCGGAGCCCTCAAGTGACCTCGGAGGGGGCCTGGAGGTGGTGGTCTCGGCCGGGCTGACCCGGCCCCGGGACGGCCGACCCGAGCCGTTCCGGGGGCGGCCAACTGCGTGATGCACAAGGCTCGTTCGGACGCAGGTCGATGGCCCACGGCGCCCCGCGCGAGTTCGTCTCCCGGGCATGAACCTCACCACGTGCACCGGGCCGCAGCGCGGCGACGGCCGTTCACCGCCCGCACGGGGCGCCCGGCCGTCGTCGTCAAAGGCCTACGTCAGCGATCGGCTGTCGTCCGGCGGCCGGTCGCCCGCCGATCGCTCAGTCCCAGACCTCCCTGTGCTGGTGGCCGCGGCCGACGAGGGCCTCAACCGCGTCCACGGCGCTGCCGTCGTGGTCGCTTCCTGCCGTGCCCTTGCCGGTCTGGACGTTGGCCGTGCGGTCGACCTCCAGCCAGGAGTCGGCATGGGAGTTGTCGATCACGGTGATCAGGCTTCCGGACGCGGCCGCGGGTGCGGCGCCCGCCCCGAGCAGCGCGGCGGTGGCCGCCGCGGCGATCCCGAGCCGGGGTACGGCCCCGGTCACACGCCCACTCCCTCGGCCACGAGCCGGTCGCGGGCGATGTTGCGCTCCAGCAGGCTGGTGGAGGCCTTCACGCCGATCCCGCGCGCGGAGTCCACCTCCGGCAGCCGGCCGTCGGCCGCCTTCAGCTCGGTGAGCGCGGTGTCCACCGCCTCGTGCGCGGCGAACAGACATGGAGTGCTGTAGATCGCGACGTCGACACCGAGGTCGGACAGTTCGCCGAGCGACAGCCGGGGCGACTTGCCGCCGGCGATCTGGTTGAACAGCAGCGGTTTGTCTCCGACGACCTTGCGGATGCGTGTGATCCACTCGGCGCTGCGCACCCCGTCGACCAGGACCACATCGGCGTCGGTCGCGGCCAGCCGCTCGGCGCGGTGCAGGATGTCGTGCTCGTCGGTGGCGTCGGTACGGGCGACGACGACCAGGTCCTTGCGGACCTCCAGGACCCGGTGCAGCTTCTCCAGGTACTCCTCCAGCGGGAGCACCTGCTTGCCGTCGGCATGGCCGCAGCGGCGGGGCCGTTTCTGGTCCTCCAGGATCACACCGGAGGCGCCGATGCGCTCCAGCCCCTCGACGACGTGACAGGCGACCTCGGGGTCGACGTACCCGTCGTCGATGTCGACGAGCAGATGGTGGTGCGGGAAGGCGCCCCGCAGCCGCTGGACGAAGGCCACCATGTCGGGCCAGGCGATGAATCCGATGTCCGGCAGTCCGTAGTACGAGGCCGCGAAGCCGAAGCCCGAAACGAACATGCCGTCGTAGTGCTTGGCCGCGATCGACGCCGAGTACATGTCGTACACGCCGATCAGCGGCGTGGTCCCGGGCCCGGCGATGCGCTCGCGCAGCTTCTTACCGTGAGTCAAGGTCCGGCTCCTGTCCTGTGGGAGGTGACGCGGGGCCGGATGGCCGACGCGCCTCGACGTCCTTTGCCAAGACAAAAGCATCTCTTGAGAGTCACGTGAACTTCTATATGTACGAGCTTTACTCACCCCAATGGGGGAACCGGTGCACCGCAGAAACGTCACGCGGGGAGGTTCCCCGCCCAGCGGAGCCCGCCGTCCAGGTGGGCGAGGAAGTCCGGGTCGCGGTAGGCCTCGACGGCGTGACCGAGTGCCGTGTAGAAGACGCGACCGCCGCCCGGGCCCTGCTCACGGCACCAGGCCAGCGGATGGTCCGCGCCCATCCCGCCGCCGTCGTACGACGCCTCGTCGGCGCTCAGCAGCACCCGCACCCGTCCGCGGGGGCTCGCGCCGAAGTCGTACCACTCGTCGGTGAAGTCCCATACGGCCGGCAGCCCGCGGGTCGCGGGGTGGCCGGGATCCTCGACGACGACCCGGCCGGGCTGGAGGGCGGGGTGCCGTGCGAAGCGCGCGCCGAGGAGTTCGCCGTAGTACGGCCAGCCGTACTCGGTGCAGGCCGCCGCGTGCACCCCGGCGAAGCCGCCGCCCGAGCCGACGTACCGCGCGAGCCGCTCCCGGCCGGCCGGGGTCAGCACATCTCCGCTGGTGGAGAGGAAGACCACGACCGCGTACGCCTCCAGCGGCCGTTCGAGGTCCGCGGGGTCCTCGGTGTGCTCGACGGCGAACCGGCCGAGCGCGCGTACGGCGGCGACGGCGTCCGGGATGGAGTCGTGGCGGTAGTCCGTGGTGCGGGTGTAGAGCAGCAGTCGCGCGGGCATGTGACGACCCTAAGCCGCGGCCACCCGCGTCCGCTCCAACTCCCTTGATGCGCAGGGACGTTGACCGTAGCCTCGCCGGGCATGAACGCCGTTCCGCCGCTCCTTGACCATCTCGTCCTCGCCACGCCCGATCTGGCGGCGACCGTCGCCGACTTCGCACGGCGGACCGGGGTGACGCCCGTGCCCGGCGGTGCGCATCCCGGCCTCGGCACGCGCAACCATCTGGTGGGGCTGGGCGACCGCAGCTATCTGGAGATCCTGGGCCCCGACCCCGAGCAGCCCGAGCCCGCCGGACCGCGGCCCTTCGGGGTCGACCGGCTGACCGGGCCGCGCACGCTGACCTGGGCGATCAGCCCACCCGACCTGGACGCGGCGATCACGACGGCTCGTGAGCGGGGCTACGACCCCGGACCCGTGCACTCGATGAGCCGCCGCACTCCCGACGGCACCGTACTGCGGTGGCGGCTGACCGACGGCGGCCATGCGCATCCCTCCGGTCTGGTCCCGTTCCTGATCGACTGGGGCGCCTCCCGCCACCCCACGGCCTCGGGCCTGCCGGTCACCCCCCTGCTGGAGGTCTCCGGGACGGCGCCGGCCCCGGAGGAGGTACGCGGCCCGCTGACGGCCCTGGGCACGGGACTACTCCTCACAGCGGGCCCCGTCGCACTCTCCTTCACGGTGAACACACCCAACGGGCCGGCCACCTTCGGCTGAGGCGTGGGGCTGGGCGCGGGGACGCTGGAGTGCGGGGCCGGGGGCGCCGGGGTCTGGCGCGCGCGGCCGGCCGGAAGGAGCTTGGCGCGGGACGCTGGGAGTTCGTGCGCGGGAGCGGTTGCGGGATGCCAGGGCGGCGTGCGGGGCGGAGGGTGCCAGGGACTGGGGTTCGGGCGCGGGGGCAGGGAGCCGGGCGCGGAGGGCGCGGGGCGCGGGGATGCGGGGGCGCAGGAGTTCGGGCATGGGGGCGCGGGGCAGGGAGCCGGGGCGCGCGAACACATCGCCCAACAGTGTTTCCCCCCACGCCGATCAGCCGGATCGTTCCCGCCTCAGCGGCGCCGGGCAAATTGGTTTCTTTCCGTCCCCCGTCCCCGTCCCCCGTCCTCCTCCGGGTGTCCGATTCCTTCAAGACCGGCCGACGGCCGCCCGCCTACGGTGACGGCATGACTCCACGATTCGCCGTGATCGGCGTGGTGACGTCCGACATGGCCGCCGCGCTCGCCTTCTACCGTCGCCTCGGACTCGTCTTTCCAGAGGGGTCCGAAGACCAGCCGCACGTCGATGCCGAACTGCCCGGCGGGCTGATCTTCGCGCTGGACACCGAGAGGACCGTCCGCTCCTTCCACTCCGGCTGGCAGCCGCCGGAGCGCGCCGGCCGCGTCGGGCTCGCCTTCCGGTGCGACTCGCCCGCCGAGGTCGACGCCCTGTACGAGGACCTGGTGAGCGCCGGGTACCACGGGGAGCTGAAGCCGTGGGACGCGTTCTGGGGCCAGCGGTACGCCACTGTGCACGACCCCGACGGCAACGGCGTCGACCTGTTCGCCCCGCTACCCGCCGCCGAGTAGCCGGCCGAGCGGCATGCCCGTCAACTCCCTCACCTCACGCGCGAGGTGGGGCTGGTCCGCATACCCGGCGCGGACGGCCGTCTCGGCGTACGGCGTGCCGGAGCGGGCCAGCGCCAGCGCCCGTTGCAGCCGCAGGATGCGGGCCAGGGTCTTGGGGCCGTAACCGAACGCGTCCAGGCAGCGGCGGTGCAAGGTCCGTGTGCCGACGCCGAGTTCGGCTGCCGTGGCCGACACGGGGCGGCCCTCGTCCAGCCGCTCGACCAGCCGGTGCAGCAGCGGGTCGGCGGCCGTGGTCCGTGCCGCGCGGTCCAGGGCGATGTCCTCCAGTGCCGTCGCCGGGTCGGGCGCCGCCTCGACGCGTTCGCGCAGCTGTCGGACCCGGGCGGCGGGCCAGAGGTCGGCCAAGTCGACCCGCAGGTCGCGCAGTTCGTGCGCGGGCACGCCGAGCAGGGCGGGCGCGGTGCCGGGGAAGAAGCGGACGCCGGCCCAGAAGCGGGGTGGGCCCCCGGGGACGTACGGGTGGGTGTCGGGGCCCGCGACCAGCAGCCGGCCCTCGCTCCACAGCAGGTCCATGCATCCGTCGGGCAGCACCGGCCTGCCGCCGGCCCCATCCGGGGAGTTCGTCCACACGACCGCACCGGTCAGCCGGGACGCCCACTCGGTGTACACGGGTGCCAGCCTACGTCGCGGGGGTGCGTATACCGCCGCCCGAGGCCGTTGGCAGGGGCGCCTCGGCGGGATCGCCGGTACTGCCTGCGGCGACGGGGGTGCCGAAGAGCCGGAGGCCGTGGTGGATGCGGAGACGGCGGGCGTAGGCGGCGGTGGCCGCGGCGGTCAGGGCGATGAGGAGAAGCGAGAGGACTCTGGTGAGCAGCGGCACCGTGTCGGTGGGCAGCGTGGCGGCGGCGAGTGTGCCGAGGCCGCCGTCGAGCAGTTGCTCGGCGCCCCAGAGCACGGTCAGGACGCGCAGGCCCCGGCGGAACCCGGCGGAGTCCCGCCACAGTCCGGCCCGTGCCCGGGCCGCCGCACCCCGGTGCAGTCGCTGTCCCAGCTGGAAGGCGAGCGGCCTGCCGGTGAACGCGGTGCCGAGTATCCAGCCGCCGACGACGAGGGACAGCGCCGCGTCCTTGAACAGCAGCACCCTGGTCCCGCCGCCGATCAGGGTGGCCAGCGCGGCGGCTGCCAGCAGCACCGTGAAGAACAGGTCCACGCCGTCGATCCGCCGCTGTCGCACCGCACCGGACACCAGTCGCAGGGCGGGGGGCGCGCCGCTGAGGAGCAGCGCCGGGCCCTGGCCCGCACCGAGGGCGCGGGCCGCGTAGTACACGAGGAGCGGCAGGACGATATCGGCGGCGATCGTGAGCAGTGGGCCGTAGGCCCCCTTTCCTCTCCTCGCGCCCGTGCCCGGGCGCCGTTCCCGCACCGAGCTGTCGACCAGATGCGTCATGTGCTCCACCTCCTCCGCCGTCCCAGGCCCTTGTCCTCACGCCGGAGCAGTGCCGGGCCACGCGAAGACGCTACGTGCGGGGCGGTGCCGGACGGATCGGAGCGCGGGTGGAGAAGCGAGTGGAAAGCAGGTGGACCTCACCCTCACTCACTGGGTGGAGGCGTGCGGCGCCGGCACATCCGCACGGCTCGGGCCGCCCACGGACCTGCACATCACTGCTCGTGCCATGCCGCGCCCCCGTCCCCATTGACCCCATTGACGCCATTGACGCCATTGGCCCCGTTGACGCCATTGGCCCCGTCGACCCCGTGCGAAGGCCGGCCCGCATCCCCGTGCGAAGGCCGGCCCGCATCCCCGTGCGAAGGCCGGCCGGTGTCCCCGTGCCGAGGTCCGTCGTCGTCCTCGTGCGGGTGTCGGCCGTTGGTCTCCTGTGGAGGGCGGCCGTTCGCCTTGGGCCCTTGGTGGGTGTGCCGGGCGTGGGTGCGCAGGCGGGCCGTGACGTCCTCCGGGGGCAGGAAGCGGGACCAGCGCTCGGGGAACTCGGAGGGCATGTCTGGGTCGTCCGGGTCGGCTTCGCGGGCCGCCGCGGCGCGGGCGACGTACTCGGCGACCTGGACCTCGCGCACCCGCTCGTTCGCGGCGCGGGCGGCCGCCGTGGCGGCGGCGGGCCAGACACGGTCGATGGCGGCGTTCACGGCGGCGCCGACGAGGACGGCGAAGGCCGACACGCCGATCCACAGGAGCACGGCGACGGAGGCGGCGAGGGAGCCGTAGATCGTGGCGCCCTCGATGGTGTGCACGAGGTAGACGCGCAGCAGGGAGCTGCCGAGGACCCACATGGCCAGGGCGACGAGGGCGCCGGGTACGTCCTCGATCCACGGAGAGCGGACCGGTACGGACACGTGGTACAGGGTCGTCAGGAAGACGATGGACAGGACCATGACGACCGGCCAGTACAGGACCTGCACCACCGTCGCCGACCAGGGCACCACCCGCACCACCGCGTCCGGGCCCGCCACCATCAGCGGCAGGGCCACCGATCCGATCAGCAGCGCCACGATGAACAGCAGGAACGACATCATGCGGGTCTTGACGATGCCCCGGACGCCGTCGAGGCCGTACATCACCGTGATGGTGTCGATGAAGACGTTCACCGCGCGGGAGCCGGACCACAGGGCGAAGACGAAGCCGATGGAGATGACGTCGGGACGGCCCTTCATCACGTCGTGCAGGATCGGTTCGGTGATCTCCTTCACCCCCTTGTCGGACAGGACCGTCCGGGAGGCTTCGAGGATGTTGGTCTCGAGGCTGCTGATGGTGTGGGCGCCGGTCCAGGTGTCGACGTAGGCGAGCAGCCCGATGAGGCAGAGCAGCAGTGGCGGCACGGACAGCAGCGTGAAGAACGCCGCCTCGGCCGCCAGGCCCAGGATGCGGTACTCCACGCAGGAGTTGACGGTGTCCTTGAGCAGCAGCCAGGCGGTCCTGCGCTTGGAGACGTTCCGGTAGAGGGCTCTGGCCCGGTGGAGGCGACCGGCGGGCCTCTCGGGGGATTCACTTGCTGGCTGCACGACCCAACGGTATCCGCCGCACCGGACCGGCCTCACCTTCCGGGGCGGGTGAGCACATCCGGCGCGCCCGGCGGCACCGCTGTGCCACTCTGGAGGTCATCACCGCCTCCGTCCCGGGTAGGTTCGCACCATGGCAGGCACCTCCACCCACACCGTGACGAACCAGCCGCCTCCCCTGGTGGGCTACGACGTGTTCGCCGCCGACCGGGCCCTCGTGGCGGCCGTCGAGCGGCACACCGGTCCGGACGTGCTCGACGAGGTGCGGTCCGAGCTGTCCGCGCTGGGCCGTGCCGCGGGCTCGGCCCAGCTGCAGGAGTGGGCGGTGCAGGCGAACGAGCACCCGCCCCGGCTGCGCACCCACGACCGCTACGGCCACCGGATCGACGAGGTCGACTTCCACCCGGCCTGGCACCGGCTGCTCGGCAAGGGTGTCTCGGCGGGGCTGACCGGCGCCTGGACCCGCCCGTCCGGTCACGTCCGCCGGGCCGCCGGATTCCTGGTCTGGACCCAGGTCGAGGCGGGCAACTGCTGCCCGCTGTCCATGACCCACGCGGCGGTGCCGGCGCTGCGCACCGACCCCGAGCTCGCCGCCGAGTGGGAGCCGCGGCTGACGTCCACGGTCTACGACCGTGAGCTGCGGCCCGCCGCGCACAAGCCCGGCGCACTCTTCGGCATGGGCATGACCGAGAAGCAGGGCGGCAGCGACGTCCGCGCGAACACCACCGAGGCCCGGCCGCTCGCGGAGGCGGGCACGTACGAGCTGACCGGGCACAAGTGGTTCTGCTCGGCACCGATGTCGGACGCCTTCCTGGTGCTGGCGCAGGCCCCGGACGGCCTCACCTGTTTCCTGGTGCCGCGTGTCCTGCCCGACGGCGGCCGCAACGTCTTCCTCATCCAGCGGCTGAAGGACAAGCTGGGCAACCGGTCCAACGCCTCCGCCGAGGTGGAGTTCGCCGGCACCTGGGCGCGCCGGGTCGGCGAGGAGGGGCGCGGGGTGCGGACGATCATCGGGATGGTCGCGGCGACCCGGCTGGACTGCGCGCTGGGCTCGGCGGGCCTGATGCGGCAGGCGGTGGCGCAGGCGGTGCACCACTGCGCCCACCGGGAGGCGTTCGGCGGAAAGCTGATCGACAAACCGCTGATGCGCAACGTCCTCGCCGACCTCGCGCTGGAGTCGGAGGCGGCGACCGCGCTCACGCTCAGGCTGGCGGCCGCCTGCGACGACGGCGGCGACCAGGAGCGCGCCTTTCTGCGGCTGGCGGTGCCGGCCGCCAAGTACTGGATCACCAAGCGCTGTGCGCCCGTTGCGGTCGAGGCCGCGGAGTGCCTGGGCGGAAACGGTTACGTCGAGGAGTCGGGGCTGCCCCGCCTGGTACGGGAGTCACCGCTGAACTCGATATGGGAGGGCGCCGGAAACGTTCAGGCACTGGACGTGCTCCGGGCGCTGCAACGCGAGCCGGGCGCACTCGACGCCTGCCTGACCGAGATCGGCCGGGCCCACGGCGCCGACCACCGCCTCGACCGCGCCGTGAAGGACCTCTTCACCGAACTCGCCGACCTGGACGCCGTCGAGGGCCGCGCACGACGGCTCGTGGAGCGCCTCGCACTGGTGCTCCAGGGCTCACTCCTGGTCCGCCACGCTCCACCGGAGGTGGCGGACGCCTTCTGCGCGTCCCGCCTGGGCGGCGACCGGGGAGCGTCTTTCGGCACGCTGCCAACGGGCCTGGATCTGGCGTCGATTGTGGAGCGGGCACGTCCGGCACTGTGAAACGCGGACCGAGCCGAGCGAAGTCGGCCACATCCCCGGTGGGGGTGGTGCTGCGCCGACACGGCACCACCCCCACCTCATGGGCCCGTTAAGCCCGCGGACGCGACATCGCGTCGGGTCAAGTCTCGGCCACCCTCGGGCCGTCCACCAGGGTTGCAGGGGGTTGCAACTTAATGGTGCACATGCGCGGAGTGTGTGCCTCCGGCCTGCCCGGAGCGGCAGTATGAGAGGCACAGTCGGACCGGAAACCGCCGCCCGGGCGGCTTGACAAGTGTGTTCGACGCCTTTTCCCGGGAGGACCCCCGTGGTGAACCCGCTGATCAACGTGGCGCGCCTGGCCGCCATGGACGCGACGCAGGCGGCGCGGCTGCTGAGCGAGGTACGCGACGCCACCCTTGCCGGTCAGCGGGCGAGGATCGCGCCCCGGCCGGTGATCGAGGAGTCCTGGGGACGGATGCTGCGCAGCGGTGTCGATCCCGACCACGACTTCAGATCCGGGCTGCTGTCCTCCGACGAAGTGCGGCGCCGGCGCGAGGAGTCACCGCTCAGGCACGTCCTGCCGGTGCTGCGCCAGGGGCTGCTTTCGGTCGCCGATGTCGCCCAGCACATCATGGTCGTCGCGGACGCCGACGGGCGGGTGCTGTGGCGGGAGGGGGCCTCGCCGGTGCTGCGCAAGGCGGACGGGCTGGGCTTCGAACTCGGCGCGGACTGGCGGGAAGACGTCGTCGGCACCAACGGGGTGGGCACCCCGGCGGTCGTACGGCGGCCGGTGCAGGTCTTCGCCGCCGAGCACTTCGTCCGCTCGCACGCCTCCTGGACCTGCACCGGCGCGCCGATCACCGATCCGCGGGACGGCCGGCTGATCGGTGTGGTGGACATCAGCGGCCCGCTGGAGACCATGCATCCGGCGACCCTCGCCTGGGTGGACTCGGTGGCCAAGCTGGCCGAGGCGCGGCTGCGGGAGATGCACCTGGACTCGCTGGAACGGCTGCGGTCGGTGGCGGCGCCGGTGCTGGCCCGGCTGGACGGGCGGGCGCTGGTGGTGGACCGGGACGGCTGGTCGGCGGCGGTGTCCGGGATGCCGTACGTGCGGCGTGTCGCGCTGCCCAAGTCGCTGGCGCCGGGCCGCCGGTGGCTGCCGTCGCTGGGTTCGTGCGCGGTGGAGCCGCTGGCCGGGGGCTGGTTGCTGCGGGCGGCCGAGGAACCGGCCGGCACGCCCACGCGGATCGTGCTGGATCTGGCCGCACCGGGCCGCAGTACGCTGACGGTGTCCGGTTCGGCGGGTTCCTGGTCGCGTGAACTCAGTCCCCGGCACGCCGAGTTGCTGTATCTGCTCGCCGCGCATCGCGCCGGCCGCGGGGCGGCGGCCCTGGCCGGGGATCTGTTCGGGGATCCCTCGCGCACGGTGACGGTACGGGCGGAGATGTCCCGGATCCGAAGATACTGCGGGGAACTTCTGCAGCATCGGCCGTATCGTTTCCGCGAGGACACGGAGATCGAGGTGCTCCTTCCCGACAACCCCCGTGACCTGCTGCTCTCCTCGACGGCGCCGGCGATCACCCAGAAGCGGACGGCCGCGCAGTGCGGCGGGCCCGCCGACCGGTGAGCGTGTCTTCCGCATATTTGCGGGGTCTTCGCCCTGCGCGGACCGTTACTGCCGTAGCATCCCCTAAGGGCCTCCCCAGCCGCTCCTCGCGTCAACGTATGGACCACCAGGCGCAGTTGGACCGCCACCGGCCGGCGCGCCCCGGCGGCTGAGGAGCCCTGGAGAAGGGGACGAGATGAAGCATCGCGGCAGACACCGCCGGCGCAGGCGGGGCGCTGCACTGCGCGCGGTCCTGACCGGGACCGCGCTGGCGCTCACCGCGGCCGCCACGCTGATCAGCGCCTCCCAGGCGGACGTCACCGACAGCCCCGGCGCGCTCAAGCCGCTCTCCTCCCCCGCGGACACCGGCCGGCTGCGGCTCCAGGAGCACCTGGTCCCCGCCCGCACGCTGGACCGGCTCTCCGCCGCGATGGGCCGCCCGGTCGGCGTGGACGCCGTCCTTGCGAGCGCCGACCGCGGGATGCGCGCCTCCGCCGACTGCTCATCCGCCGACCGCGCGTCCCTGCCCGTCACCCCGGCCGCCACCCGCGGCTACTGCTGGGACCCGGCCGACGCCGTCGGCACCGGCTGGCGGCCGGCCTCCGTGACGACGTCCGGGGACGCCGACGACGACGGTGTCTGGGGCACGCACCGGGTCGTGCTCGCCGGCTGGACCCACAGCACCGCCACCGGCCGGGCCGCCGAGCGGGGACTGGCCAGGGTGGCCTTCGTGAACGCCGACGACCCCGCCCGCCTCGACTACCGCTGGGTGCTGCTGGTGGTGCCGGTCGACGGCGGCCGTGACTACCGGGGGCTGGCCTCCGGGATCTCCGGGATGGTCTGGTACCAGGACAAGCTGCTGGTCACCGCCAGGACCGGCGGCGCCGACGCGCTGTACGTCTACGACCTCGACCGGATCCAGCGCGTCGGCGTGGACGGGCCCGCGATCGGCCGGGTGCCCGGCGGCTGGTCGGCCGACGGCTACCGCTTTGTGATGCCCGCGATCGGCTCCTACCGCTTCACCGGGGGCCGCTGCGGCCGCTCCGGCCCGCCCTGTCCCGGCGCACTCGCCGTCGACCGGGGCAGCGTGCCGGACAGTCTGGTCGCCGCGGAGTGGACCGCGCCGGACGGGGAGCGGAACGCCCGGCTGTGGCGGTACGCGTTCAGCACGGATCCGGCGCGCGGAGGGCTGCTCGACGCGGACACCGCGGGGCGGGTGAGGGCGGCGGAGGCGTACCGGACCCGGGCGGCGGGGATCCGGGGGGTGCTGTCGTACTGGCAGCCGGGCGCGGTGGAAGCGTCCTGGTATGTGGGACGTCTGCCCGGCTCACGGGACGGCCACGGCACGCTGTGGCGACAGGACGCCGGCGGGGCGAAGGCGGCGCACTGCGGTGCGGACGGCTCGCGCCGCTGCTGGGCCGAGGGGGCGGGTTCCCTGTCCTACTGGCAGGCGACGGGCGAGGTGTGGTCTCTGACGGACCGCATGCTCTTCGCCCTGCCCCTGGCCGAGCTGGACCGTTCCCTGCACTGACCGCGCCGTTCGATGCGCGCGCCGGAACGACCGGCTCACTGACGCGACCCCGGGTGACTCGCTCGCCCGACCCGCCTCGGCTCTGGCCCGCACGCCGGGCCAACCCCCGGGCTGGGCATGCCGCCGGACCAACCCCCGACCCGACCCTGCCGCCAGACCATTCGCTCAGGTACCCCACTCCCGGGACCAGCGCCTGAACCGGCCCTGCCGCAGAACCGGCCCCGAGGCGCCCCCGGTCGTCCGGCCGATGCCCCGCGGTCCGCCTGGTCCGTGCGTAAGGTGCCCCGCGGTCCGCCTGATCCGTGCGCCAGGTGCCCTGCGGCCGTCAGGTTCCCCGCCGTCCAGTACGTGACCAAGTCGATCGACAGACCGGCCGGTGGGATGATTCCCTGGCTCGCATGAGCAGCGTCCCCGTCACCACCTGGTCCCTGGAGCAGACCTCGCCGGCCGACCTCCTGCCCGCCGCCGTGCCCGAGGGCGACGTCCGGATCGTGCGCGCCGAGGTCCCCTCCCCCGAGTTCAGCCGCTTCCTGTACGCCTCGGTCGGCGGCGACATCCTCTGGACCGACCGGCTCGGCTGGACCTACGCGCAGTGGCAGGAGTACCTGGAGCGGCCCGGGGTGGAGTCCTGGGTGGCCTACGACCGGGGCACCCCGGCCGGCTATGTGGAGCTGGATCCGCAGGACGAGGGCGTGGTCGAGATCGCCTACTTCGGGCTGATCCCCGCCTTCCGCGGCCGGCGCATCGGCGGCCATCTGCTCTCGTACGGTACGGCGCGCGCCTGGGACCTGGCCGAGCGGTGGCCCGTGCGGACGCCGACCAAGCGGGTGTGGCTGCACACGTGCAGCAAGGACGGCGAGTTCGCCATGGACAACTACCAGCGGCGCGGCTTCAAGCTGTTCGACACCAAGGTCGAGCTGGAGCCGGACCTGGCGACTCCGGGTCCCTGGCCCGGCGCGCACCCGGCCTGATACCCCGCCTGACCTGGCGGGACAAGACCCCCCGCGCGGCATGTGAGCGACGACACCCTTGTCCCATATTCCGGGACAAGGGTGTCCGCATGATGGATAAAGCTGGACTGTGTCCAGATCGCCATGACACGCTTCCGTCATGTCTGGAACTGGAATTGCCTTGGTGAGTCGGCGGCACGTCGACCTCGGCCGCATGTCCAGCGCCATCTGTCCGGCGAGCTGACCGCCCCAGCACCGCCGCGAACCCTCCACCCGATTTTTCCTTGCGCAATGACGCGCACGCCTGCCCGCGTGCGCGCATATGTGCAGGTCAGAGTCGTTTCCCACCGGTCCCGAAGGACGTAGAACCATGGCCGCCACCCCGCCGAACCCCGCCGCCTCCGCGCCCCGCCGCAAGGTGAGTCGTCACCGTGGTGAGGGTCAGTGGGCGGTGGGCCACTTCACCCCGCTCAACGGCAACGAGCAGGTCAAGAAGGACGACGACGGTCTCAATGTGCGGACACGCATTGAGACGATCTACTCCAAGCGCGGTTTCGACTCGATCGACCCCAGCGACCTGCGGGGCCGGATGCGCTGGTGGGGGCTGTACACCCAGCGCAAGCCCGGTATCGACGGCGGCAAGACGGCGGTGCTGGAGCCGGAGGAGCTGGACGACCGCTACTTCATGATGCGGGTGCGCATCGACGGCGGCGCGCTGACCACCCAGCAGCTGCGGGTCATCGGCGAGATCTCCCAGGAGTTCGCGCGCGGCACCGCGGACATCACCGACCGGCAGAACGTGCAGTACCACTGGATCCGGATCGAGGACGTGCCCGAGATCTGGGAACGGCTGGAGGGCGTGGGCCTGTCCACCATCACCGCCTGCGGTGACACCCCGCGTGTGATGATCGGTTCGCCGGTCGCCGGTATCGCCGAGGACGAGATCATCGACGCCACCCCCGCGCTGGAGGAGATGAAGCGCCGCGTCCTGAACAACAAGGCGTACTCGAACCTCCCCCGGAAGTTCAAGACGGCCATCTCGGGTTCGCCGCTGCTGGACGTCGTGCACGAGATCAACGACGTGGCGTTCGTCGGCGTACGCCACCCCGAGCACGGTCCGGGCTTCGACGTGTGGGTCGGCGGCGGCCTGTCCACCAACCCCAAGCTGGGCGTGCGGCTCGGCGCCTGGGTGTCGCTGGAGGAGGTCACGGACGTCTACGAGGGCGTCATCTCGATCTTCCGTGACTACGGCTACCGCCGGCTGCGCAACCGCGCCCGGCTGAAGTTCCTCGTCGCCGACTGGGGCGCGGAGAAGTTCCGTCAGGTGCTGGAGGACGAGTACCTGGGGCGCAAGCTGACCGACGGGCCCGCTCCCGAACAGCCCGTGCAGCAGTGGCGCGACCACATCGGTGTGCACCGGCAGAAGGACGGCCGGTTCTACGTCGGTTTCGCCCCGCGGGTCGGCCGCGTCGACGGCACCACGCTGACGAAGATCGCCGACCTCGCGGAGGCGCACGGCTCGGGCCGGGTGCGCACCACCGTCGAGCAGAAGATGATCGTCCTCGATGTCGAACAGGGGAAGGTGGACTCGCTGGTCGAGGGCCTGGAGGCGCTGGATCTCACCGCCCGGCCGTCCTCCTTCCGGCGCGGCACCATGGCCTGCACCGGCATCGAGTTCTGCAAGCTCGCCATCGTCGAGACCAAGCAGCGCGGCTCGTCCCTGATCGACGAACTGGAGCGCCGCCTGCCGGACTTCGACGAGCCGATCACCATCAACCTCAACGGCTGCCCGAACGCCTGCGCCCGTATCCAGGTCGCGGACATCGGTCTCAAGGGCCAGCTCGTGCTCAACGACCAGGGCGAGCAGGTCGAGGGCTACCAGGTGCACCTCGGCGGCGCCCTCGGCCTGGAGCCGGGCTTCGGCCGCAAGGTGCGCGGACTGAAGGTCACCGCGGAGGAGCTGCCCGACTACGTCGAGCGGGTGCTGAAGCGGTTCCAGGCCGAGCGCGAGGACGGCGAGCGGTTCGCCGCCTGGGCCGCGCGGGCCAGTGAGGAGGCTCTGTCGTGACGGAGCGTGCCGCGCCCTTCTACTGCCCCTACTGCGGCGACGAGGACCTGCGTCCGAGCGAAGCTCTGGAAGGCGGTCACGGCGCCTGGGAATGCGGGGCGTGCAACCGCGCATTCCAGCTGAAGTTCCTCGGGCTGCTGGCCCGGGGCCTTCGGCGAGCCGACAACGGAGGGGACCGACAGTCATGACGACGGCTCAGGAAAGCCGCACGACCGAGGAGTTGAAGGCGCTCGCCGAGCAGGCGGGCCGCGACCTGGAGGACGCCTCCGCCCTGGAGATCCTGCAGTGGGCGGTCGACACCTTCGGCGCGAAGTTCTGCGTCACCTCGTCCATGGAGGACGCCGTCGTCGCCCATCTCGCCTCTCGAGTACTGAAGGGCGGGGCCCCCGTGGACGTGGTATTCCTCGACACCGGTTACCACTTCCCGGAGACCATCGGCACCCGCGACGCCGTCGAGGCCGTGATGGACGTCAACGTCATCACCCTCACACCGAAGCAGACCGTCGCCGAGCAGGACGCGGAGTACGGCCCGAGGCTGCACGACCGCGACCCCGACCTGTGCTGCGCGCTGCGCAAGGTCGAGCCGCTCGAGGAGGGACTGCGGGGCTACCAGGCGTGGGCGACCGGACTGCGCCGCGACGAGTCCCCGACCCGGGCGAACACCCCGGTCGTCGGCTGGGACGAGAAGCGGCAGAAGGTCAAGATCTCCCCGATCGCCCGCTGGACCCAGGCCGACGTGGACGCCTACGTCACCGAACACGGCGTGCTCACCAACCCGTTGCTGATGGACGGCTACGCCTCCATCGGCTGCGCCCCGTGCACCCGCCGGGTCCTGGAGGGCGAGGACGCACGCGCCGGCCGCTGGGCGGGCCGCGCCAAGACCGAGTGCGGGCTGCACGGATGACGAACCATCAGACTCTTCAGGAGACCGACGTGACCACCGGAGCCACCGTCTGGCTCACGGGTCTGCCGAGCGCCGGCAAGACCACCATCGCCTACGAGCTGGCCGGCCGGCTGCGTGCCGAGGGCCACCGCGTCGAGGTGCTCGACGGCGACGAGATCCGCGAGTTCATCTCGGCGGGCCTCGGCTTTTCCCGCGAGGACCGGCACACCAACGTCCAGCGCATCGGTTTTCTCGCCGAGCTGCTCGCCCGTAACGGCGTCAAGGCGCTGGTGCCGGTGATCGCGCCGTACGCCGACAGCCGGGAGGCGGTGCGGGGGCGGCACGAGGAGAACGGGACGCCGTACCTGGAGATCCATGTGGCGACCCCGGTCGAGGTGTGCAGCGTGCGCGATGTGAAGGGGCTGTACGCCAAGCAGGCCGCGGGCGAGCTGACCGGGCTGACAGGTGTCGACGACCCCTACGAGGAGCCGAAGGCGCCGGATCTGCGGATCGAGTCGCAGCACCAGAGCGTGCAGGAGTCCGCGGCGTCGGTGTACGCCCTGCTGAGCGAGAGGGGACTGGCATGACGACCGTGGCCAAGGCCGCGACCGGCGACGAGGGTACGGACAGCCCGTACGCCCTCTCCCATCTGGACGCGCTGGAGTCCGAGGGCGTGCACATCTTCCGCGAGGTGGCGGGCGAGTTCGAGAACCCGGTGATTCTCTTCTCCGGCGGCAAGGACTCGATCGTCATGCTGCACCTGGCGCTGAAGGCGTTCGCCCCCGCGGCGGTGCCCTTCTCGCTGCTGCATGTGGACACGGGACACAACTTCCCCGAGGTCCTTGAGTACCGGGACCGTGTGGTCGCCGCACATGGGCTGCGCCTGCATGTGGCCTCCGTCCAGGACTACATCGACCGGGGTGTGCTCAAGGAGCGTGCCGACGGCACCCGTAACCCGCTGCAGACGCTTCCGCTGACGGAGAAGATCCAGAGCGAGAAGTTCGACGCGGTCTTCGGCGGCGGACGGAGGGACGAGGAGAAGGCGCGGGCGAAGGAGCGGGTGTTCTCGCTGCGCGACGAGTTCTCCCAGTGGGACCCGCGCCGCCAGCGCCCCGAGCTGTGGAACCTGTACAACGGCCGGCACGCCCCCGGTGAGCACGTGCGGGTGTTCCCGCTGTCGAACTGGACCGAGCTGGACGTGTGGCAGTACATCGCCCGTGAGGGCATCGAGCTGCCGCAGATCTACTTCGCGCACGAGCGCGAGGTGTTCCAGCGGGGCGGGATGTGGCTGACGGCCGGCGAGTGGGGCGGCCCGAAGGACGGCGAGAGTGTGGAGAAGCGCCAGGTGCGCTACCGCACCGTCGGTGACATGTCCTGCACCGGCGCCGTCGACTCCGACGCCACCACGCTGGACGCCGTGATCGCCGAGATCGCCGCGTCCCGGCTCACCGAGCGGGGCGCGACCCGAGCAGACGACAAGCTGTCCGAGGCCGCGATGGAAGACCGCAAGCGCGAGGGGTACTTCTAGCCATGAGCACGACCACGACCGAGGCGCTCTCGGCCACCACGCTGCTGCGGTTCGCCACCGCCGGCTCCGTCGACGACGGCAAGTCCACGCTCGTCGGACGGCTGCTGCACGACTCCAAGTCGGTCCTCGCCGACCAGCTCGAGGCCGTGGAGCGGGTCTCCGCGAGCCGCGGCCAGGACGCCCCGGACCTCGCGCTGCTCACCGACGGCCTGCGTGCCGAGCGCGAGCAGGGCATCACGATCGACGTGGCCTACCGTTACTTCGCCACGCCCAGGCGCCGGTTCATCCTGGCCGACACCCCGGGCCATGTGCAGTACACCCGCAACATGGTCACCGGCGCCTCGACGGCGGAGCTGACGGTGATCCTGGTCGACGCCCGCAACGGCGTGGTCGAGCAGACGCGCCGGCACGCGGCGATCGCGGCCCTGCTGCGGGTTCCGCACGTCGTCCTCGCGGTCAACAAGATGGACCTCGTCGGGTACGAGGAGTCCGTGTTCGCCGCGATCGCCGAGGAGTTCACGGCGTACGCGACCGAGCTGGGCGTGCCCGAGGTCACCGCCATCCCGATCTCGGCGCTCGCCGGTGACAACGTGGTGGAGCCGAGCGCGAACATGGACTGGTACGGCGGCCCGACCGTCCTGGAACACCTGGAGACCGTGCCGGTCAGCCATGATCTGGCGCACTGCCACGCCCGGCTGCCCGTGCAGTACGTGATCCGGCCGCAGACCGCCGAGCACCCCGACTACCGCGGCTACGCGGGCCAGATCGCGGCGGGCACCTTCCGCGTCGGCGAGGAGGTCACGGTCCTGCCGTCCGGTCGGACGTCGAGGATCTCCGGCATCGACCTGCTGGGCGAGCCGGTGGACGTGGCGTGGACGACGCAGTCGGTGACGGTCCTGCTCCAGGACGACATCGACGTCTCGCGCGGTGACCTGATCGTGCCGACGAAGGACGCACCGGCCACCACCCAGGACGTGGAGGCGACCGTCTGCCACGTGGCCGACGCCCCGCTGACCGTCGGCCACCGCGTGCTGCTCAAGCACGGCACCCGCACGGTCAAGGCGATCGTGAAGGACATCCCGTCCCGCCTCACGCTCGACGACCTGTCCCTGCACCCGCACCCGGGACAGCTCCTCGCCAACGACATCGGCCGGGTGAAGATCCGTACCGCCGAGCCGCTGCCGGTCGACTCCTACGCCGACTCGCGGCGCACGGGCTCCTTCATCCTGATCGACCCGAGCGACGGCACCACGCTGACCGCGGGCATGGTCGGCGAGTCGTTCGCCACCCCCGAGCCGGTCAAGGACGAGTCCGAAGACGACGGCTGGGACTTCTGACATGACGACGACCGACGTCTACTCGACGTTCGCGAAGGAGGGCGGCCGCATCGGCAGCGGCGCCCTCGGCAGCGGGCAGGGCGGAGTGGCCCGATGTGTGCGCTGACGTACGCGCACCGCTTGCGCGCCCTCACCCCCCACCGCCGTAGACGAAGACCTGCCGACCTCCCGGCCACGACCTGAGAGACCGTGACCGCCGGGCCAACGAGAGGAAAACCTCCCGTGCCTGCCTCCCGCTCCGCGGTGTTCCGTCGCGGCATGGCCGCGCTCGCCGCGCTCCCCCTCCTCACGCTCGCCGCCTGCGGTTACGGCTCCCAGGCCAAGAACGGCGACACCGCCAAGGTCGCCGCCGGGGCCAAGAAGGTCGACGGACTCGACACCGTCAAGATCGGCTATTTCGGCAACCTGACCCACGCGACCGCCCTGGTCGGCCGTGAGCAGGGCCTCTTCCAGAAGGAGCTGGGCGCCACCAAGGCGGACTACGCCACCTTCAGCGCGGGCCCGTCCGAGATCGAGGCCCTCAACTCCGGTTCCATCGACATCGGCTGGATCGGCCCGTCCCCGGCGATCAACGGCTACACCAAGTCCGACGGCAAGAGCCTGAAGATCATCGGCGGTTCGGCCTCCGGCGGCGTCAAGCTGGTCGTCAACCCGAAGAAGATCACGTCCCTGAAGGACGTCAAGGGCAAGAAGATCGCCACGCCGCAGCTCGGCAACACGCAGGACGTGGCGTTCCTCAACTGGGTGGCCGAGCAGGGCTGGAAGGTCGACCCGCAGAGCGGCAAGGGTGACGTCACGGTCGTCCGCACCGACAACAAGATCACCCCGGACGCCTACAAGTCCGGTTCCGTCGACGGTGCCTGGGTGCCTGAGCCGACCGCGTCCAAGCTGGTCGCCGAGGGCGGCAAGGTGCTGCTGGACGAGTCGTCGCTGTGGCCGGACAAGAAGTTCGTGATCACGAACATCATCGTGCGGCAGGCCTTCCTCAAGGAGCACCCGAAGGCCGTCGAAGCGGTGCTGAAGGCCTCGGTCGAGGCCAACAAGT
The DNA here is from genome assembly GCF_040298985.1 of Streptomyces sp. NPDC001093. NCBI lineage: Bacteria > Bacillati > Actinomycetota > Actinomycetes > Kitasatosporales > Streptomycetaceae > Streptomyces > Streptomyces sp. NPDC001093. The sequence continues at coordinate 62,716 of NZ_JBEPBF010000026.1, forward strand.
GGATCAACGCCAACCCGGACCAGGCGAAGGCGGCCGCGAACAAGCAGCTGGCGGCGGACTCCGGCAAGGCGCTGCCCGCGAACGTCCTCGACCCGGCCTGGAAGTCCATCCGGTTCACCGACGACCCGCTGGCCTCCACCCTCGGCACCGAGGCGGCGCACGCGGTCAAGGCCGGCCTGCTGGACAAGCCGGACCTCAAGGGGATCTACGACCTGACGATCCTCAACAAGGTCCTCAAGGCCGAGGGTGACAAGCCGGTCGACGCGGCCGGTCTCGGCACCAGCTGACGCCAGTCCCGATGAGTTTCCCAGGAGGTGACGACCATGGCCACGACCCTCGCCAAGGCCGCTGAGTCGGTCGAGTACGCCGCACGCCTCGAGCAGGTCTCGAAGTCCTTTCCGACACCCGGCGGGCAGCAGCTCGTCCTGGACGACATCAGCCTCGATGTCGCGCCCGGCGAGTTCGTCACCCTCCTGGGGGCCTCGGGCTGCGGCAAGTCCACGCTGCTGAACCTGGTGGCGGGCCTGGACCGGCCCACCGCCGGGTCCATAACGACCGACGGCCGCCCGGCCCTGATGTTCCAGGAACACGCCCTGTTCCCGTGGCTCACGGCCGGCAAGAACATCGAACTGGCCCTGAAACTGCGGGGAGTCGCGAAGTCCGAGCGGCGCGGCAGGGCCGAGGAACTGCTCGAGCTCGTCCGGCTGAAGGGCGCGTACGGCAAGCGCGTCCACGAGCTGTCGGGCGGTATGCGGCAGCGGGTGGCGATGGCCCGGGCGCTGGCGCAGGAGAGCAATCTGCTGCTGATGGACGAGCCGTTCGCGGCGCTGGACGCCATCACCCGGGACGTGCTGCACGACGAGCTGACCCGTATCTGGTCGGAGACCGGGCTGTCCGTGCTGTTCGTGACGCACAACGTGCGCGAGGCGGTGCGGCTCGCGCAGCGTGTCGTGCTGCTGTCCTCCCGTCCGGGCCGCATCGCCCGCCAGTGGGAGGTCGACATTCCGCAGCCGCGCCGCATCGAGGACGCGCCCGTGGCGGAACTGTCCCTGGAGATCACCGAAGTCCTGCGTGGGGAGATCCGCCGCCATGGCCAGCACTGAGACGACGACCTCCCCCGAGACGGGGAGCGTGGAAGCGGGCCTCGACGCGCTGGAGACCGCGCAGCCGGGCCGTACGCCGCTGCGCAAGACCCTCGTCGACAAGGTCGTCCCGCCGATCACCGCGATCGTCGTGGTCCTGGTGGTCTGGCAGGGCCTGATCACCCTGAAGATCGTCGACGATCCGACCAAGCTGCCCACGCCGGGCGCGGTCTGGCACGCCTTCCGCAACGACTGGCTGCAGGGCAAGCTGCTCGGCTACATCTGGACCAGCGTCTCGCGCGGTCTGCTCGGCTTCTGCCTCGCGCTGCTGATCGGCACCCCGCTGGGCCTGCTGGTGGCGCGGGTGAGGTTCGTGCGCGCGGCCATCGGCCCCATCCTGTCCGGTCTGCAGTCGCTGCCGTCGGTGGCGTGGGTGCCGCCCGCGGTGATCTGGCTGGGCCTGAACAACTCGATGATGTACGCGGTGATCCTGCTCGGCGCCGTGCCGTCCATCGCCAACGGTCTGGTGTCCGGTGTGGACCAGGTGCCGCCGCTGTTCCTGCGCGCGGGCCGCACCATGGGGGCCACGGGCCTGAAGGGAACCTGGCACGTCACCCTGCCGGCCGCCCTGCCCGGGTACGTGGCGGGCATGAAGCAGGGCTGGGCCTTCTCCTGGCGCTCCCTGATGGCCGCGGAGATCATCGCCAACTTCCCCGACCTGGGCACGGGCCTGGGCCAGCTGCTGGAGAACGCCCGCACCGCCAGCGACATGGCCATGGTGTTCGAGGCCATCCTGCTCATCCTGTTCGTCGGCATCGCCATCGACCTGCTGCTCTTCAGCCCGCTGGAGCGGTGGGTGCTGCGCAGCCGCGGCCTGCTGGTGAAGGGCTGAGGCTGGACATGCGCGAACCGGTCCTTCTCGTCATCGCCCACGGCAGCCGCGATCCGCGGCACGCCCAGGCCGTGCACGCCCTCGTGGAGCGGGTACGGTCGCAGCGGCCGGGGCTGCGCGTGGAGACCGGCTTCCTGGACTTCAACGTGCCGTCGGTGCACGGGGTGCTGGAGTCGCTTGCGGCGGACGGCGTCCAGGACGTGGTCGCGCTGCCCCTGCTGCTGACCCGCGCCTTCCACGCCAAGGCCGACATCCCCGCCGTGCTGCGGGAGGCGCCGGCCCGGCTGCGGATCCGGCAGGCGGACGTGCTGGGTCCGTCGCCGCTGCTGCTGGCGGCGCTGGAACGGCGGCTGTACGAGGCGGGGCTGACGCCCGCCGCCAAGTCCTCGACCGGGGTCGTGCTGGCCTCGGCGGGGTCCACCGACCCGGAGGCGATCGCAGTGATCGCAGGAATCGCGCGGGAGTGGCGGCACACCGGTTGGTGCGCCGTGCGGCCTGCGTTCGCCTCCGCCGGTTCTCCCGCGGGGTTCCCGCGCACCGAGGACGCGGTGGCCGAGCTGCGCGCCCTCGGCTGCTCGCGGGTCGCCGTCGCGCCGTACGTCCTGGCCCCCGGCTTTCTGCCGGACCGCATCGCGCGGGGCGCGGCCGGGGCGGACGTACTGGCGGACGTGCTGGGTCCGGCGCCGGAGGTGGCGCGGGTGCTGCTGGAACGCTACGACGCGGCCCGGCGGCCGGCCATGACGGCCCTGGGCGCCTGACCGTCCCCCGGCGTTTCCCGCGTTTCCGGTGTTCCCGGCGTTTCCGGGGTCACAGGCCGAGTGCGTGCAACAGGTGCTGGGTGAAGGTGAGGCTGGCGGTGCCCGCACCCGCCGTGATGGCGACGTTCTCCAGTGCGGTGCGGATCCGGCCCCGGTTGGGCGGCAGGCCGTCCTCCGCGGACAGCGCCAGCTCCGCCTGGATGACCTCCCCGTTCCCGGCGATCCCCGGGTACTCGGCGCGCAGTGCCTCGGTGAGCCGGTCGGCGACGGCCATGAGGGTTTCGATGTCGGGTGTGCCGTTCCTGGGGTCGATGCGGGCGAGATCGGCGGGGCTGTTCCCGAACTTGTAGGTGCTCATGTCCTGTCCTCGCTTGTGGTCCGAAGGAGCCTTCGGGGATGGGGGGTGGCTACGGCTTCGGCGCGGGCGACCAGGCTCTGGCCGCCGAAGGTGCTGGGGCGGCTGACGTTACCGATGTTGCGGGGAGGAACACCGCGCGTGCGGTGCTGTGGGCCAGGGCCCCGCCAGCCGAGATGGCGCCGATTAGGCTGAAAATCGACACCCATCCGGGTGAACGGTGTCCGTTGACCGGGCTGCGCAGAGCACGGGGGTGTTCCGCTTCGGGGGTCGCCCCCCGTCACGGTGGTAGCACGCGGTGCCCGTAACGGACTGCCCGTCACGCTCATCTGTCCCCTCGCCCCTTCTGTCGGCCCTTCCGGCCGTCTGCGCGCTTCACCCTAGGGACAACGGGATGGGTTTGTCGCGAGGTTCTGCGAGGGCTGGCCTTGGAGGGCGGGCGCGTGATATGGGAGCCGCCGGGGTCCGGCGCTCCCCTGTGACGTCGGACCCCGGCGGCTCTTCGTTCTGCGCCGCTCATGGTTGGCGTGTCACACGAGCGGCGGACCCGCCGCGAGCGAGGGATGTTTATCGGCCACCCCGCTGTTCCTGGTGAGTTCGTTCCTCGTTCAGTCGAAGCGGAGGGCGCCGGTGCGGGTGCGCTTGAGTTCGAAGAGGTCGGGGTGGCGGGCCAGCACCCGGAAGCTGTCGAAGAGTTCGGCCGCCTCCTCGCCGCGCGGAACGGCGCGCAGCACGGGGCCGAACCACACCGTGCCGTCGATGTGCAGGGTCGGCGTGCCCACGTAGCCGCCCGTCTCGGGTTCGGCGCCGGCCTCGTGACTGCGGCGCACCGCGTCGTCGTACGACGGATCGTGGGCGGCGGCCGACAGGTCGGCGGGCAGCCCGAGTTCGGCCAGCGACTCGGCGACCACCCGGTCGAAGTCCTCGATACGGCCTTCGTGGATCCGAGTGCCGAACGCGGTGTACAGGTCGCGCAGCACCTTGTCGCCGTGCCGTTCGGCGGCGGCCACGGCGACCCGCACCGGACCGATCGAGCGGTCCACCAAGTCCCGGTACCAGTCGGGGAGTTCGTTGCCCATGTTGTGCAGGTACAGGCTCATCGCCCGGAACCGGAGGTCGAGCGGGCGCAGGCGCTCGACCTCCAGCAGCCAGCGGGAGGTGATCCAGGCGAAGGGGCAGGCGGGGTCGAAGAAGAAGTCGACCCGGGTCGGGGCGGGCTCGGTGGCGGTGTCGCGGTATGTCATGGCAGCGACGCTACCTCCGGATTGGTGCAGCGTCCCGGCCCAATCCGGTCTCACTTCATTGGTCCATTCCTTCGAGCCCGCCGCCTGCCCCGGCCTGCACCGGGTCCACCACCGCGATCTCCGTCCCGCGCAGGCGTTCCGGTTCCGCCACGACGTCGATCCGGGTCATCCGGCCGTCCGAGCCGAAGGCGAAGGCCAGGAGCAGGCGCGGCCGCCCCCGCTCCGCCATGACCAGGCCGAACTCGCCGTCCAGCAGGGCGAGTCCGGTGAGCCGAGCGCGCGCCACGGCGGCCATCGCACCCTGGGCGACGGGCTCGGCGCCCCGCACCGTGATCGGTTCCGGCGTGGGTACGACCAGCGCGTCGGCGTGCAGCACCACATCCGGGTCGAGCAGCGCGACCAGGGCCGTGAAGTCGCCGCCGCGGGTGGCGGCCAGGAACGCCTCGACGGCCCGGCGACGGCGTACGGCGTCGGCGGCGGGCGCGGCCGGCCGGCCCTGGACCCGGCGGCGGGCCCGGCTGGCGAGCTGCCGGGTGGCGGCCGGGGTCTTCTCGATCAGCGGGGCGATCTCCTCGAAGGGCACGGCGAACATGTCGTGCAGCACGAAGGCGACCCGCTCGGCCGGGCCGAGGGTGTCGAGGACGACCAGCAGCGCGACGCCGACCTGGTCGGCCAGCAGCGCCTCCCGGGCGGGATCGCCCGCCTCGGCGGAGACCGCCGGGGCGTCATGGGCGTGGTCGCAGGCCTCGAGGAACTCCTCGCGCCGGTTGCGGCGGGCCCGCAGCAGGTTGAGGCAGACCCGGGTCACCACGGTGGTCAGCCAGCCGGTGAGGTTGCGCACCGCGTCGAGGTCGGCCTCCCGCGCCCGCAGCCAGGCCTCCTGCAGCGCGTCGTCGGCCTCGGCGGCCGAGCCGAGCAGCCGGTATGCCACGGCGGTGAGATGCGGCCGGTCCGCCTCGAACCGCTCCGCGAGCCGCCGCCCGGCGTCCTCGGTGACGTCGTCCACCGTTCCCCCGCCCTCTCCTGCGCACTGGTAGGCACGGTCCGGGTCCTGACGGGACGCCGAACCGACCGGAAGATCAACTGCCGTGTGGTGCAAGGGCGTCGGCCGGCACCGTGCCCTCGGCCGCGTCGGCCCTCCGCACCAGTTCCGCGACCGGCATCGACCCGGCGGCCCGGCGCTCCCGTGCGAACCGGTCGGCGAGCCGCTGGAGCAGTTCGTTCAGCGGGGTCGGTACGCCGTGCAGCCGGCCGAGCAGCACGATCTCCCCGTTGAGGTAGTCGGCCTCGATGGTGCCGGTGCCCCGGGCGAGGGACTGCCAGGAGGAACCGCCGCCGCGCGTGACCCCGTCCAGTGGCACCAGGGTGACCTTGTCGCCGCGGGCCGCGCGCTGCTCCCCGTCGCCGGCGCGCGCGATGCCCGCCGCGTCGAGTACGGCGGCCCCTTCGGCCCGCACGCGGGCGAGCAGGGCGTGCGCGGCCTCGTCGGAGGCGGGACCGCACAAGGCTTCGAAGGCGGTGCCGAGGTTCCAGAGCAGCTTGGCGTACTGCCAGCGGGCCACGTCGGGCACCACCGGCGCCTCGAAGTGGGAGGCGTCCAGGTCCGCGCCGATCCGGTGGGCGGTGTCGTCGGTGCCGTGCGGGAGGCGGCCGAGGTGGAGGATGCCGGTGAGCGGGGTGCCCGCGGCGGAGACGACACCGGGCTCCACGTAGGTCGAGGGCAGCCAGACGCAGACGCCGTACACGTGCCGGAAGCGGCGCAGCGCGAGCCGGCCGCTCTCGACTCCGTTCTGCAGCAGGACGAGCGGCAGCCGCTCGGCCGCCGTGCCCCCGCCGGCCACGGGGACGTCGGCCCAGGTCTCCAGGGCGGCCACCGTGTCCTGGGTCTTCACCGCGAGCACGAGGACGTCGTCGGCGCGCAGCTCACCGAGCGGGCCCGGCCCGTCGACGGCCGGGAGCCGGTACGTCAACTCCCCTTCCGGCACCCGCAGTCGCAGCCCGTGCTCCGCGAGTGCCGCAAGATGCCTGCCCCGTGCCACGAGCACGGCCTCACGCCCGGCCTGGGCCAGCCGCCCGCCGACGGTGCCGCCCACCGCTCCCGCCCCGATGATGATGTAGCGCATGAGGTAGAGCCTCGCACAGGCGTGCGTGCACGTGCTCGGCAGTATCTCGGGGAGGCACGCGTGTCCGACCGTGCCCCTGGGGGGCCCGCGGTCCGTCACGCTCCCGGAGCGGTCAGCTCGACCAGCTTGACGACGGTGTTCCAGTTGCGGCTGGTGGCGATCAGGTCCTTGGTGCGCCGCGTCCGGGACAGTACCTCGGCGAGCTTGGAGCGGCCGAGGCCCTCGGGGGCGTACAGGTACAGGCAGCGGTCGCCGAGGCGGAACTCCTCGGGGAGGTGGGCGGCGGGGTCGATGTCCGCGTAGCGGTCCGGGGTGACGGGTGCGGAGAAGTACGTGACGTGGAGCTGCCTGGGCTCCAGGTCGGCGGCCGGGAACGGGCAGGCCGCGACGACCGCCTTCAGATAGGCGTGGTCGCGGACGATCACGTCGACGGGGAAGCCGAACCGCTCCTCGATCGCCCGGGTCAACTCCGCCGCCAGCGACGCCTCGTCGCCGTGGCCGGTGGTGAACACGGCCTGGCCGCTCTGCAGATGGGTCCGTACGCCGGTGTGGCCGAGGCCGGTCAGCAGCGTACGGAGGTCGGCCATCGGCAGCTTCCTGCTGCCGCCGACGTTGATTCCGCGCAACAGCGCCGCGTAGGTCGTCATCCGGCCACCCTAGGCGGCCGTCGTGCCCCGTGGGGGTGGGCACGACGGCCGGGCCCGCGCGGGGCGGGGCTGCGCGAAACTCTCGCTGATCGACGGCACCGGATCAAGCTCTACACGCAGCTGTAACTTGTTCAACGAGGTTTCGTAATCACAAACCAGCGCGCCGGCGGCAGAACGGACAACCCATGTCCGACGGCCGGCGGAGCAGACCGGCGCAACAGGCTGCCGAACCCCGAGACGTGCCCCCGAGAAGTGCGGATAGGTGTAAGGGGCCGTCGTCCTCCCCAGTGCTGACCGGCCGGTCGCCGAGTTCACCGGGCAGCACGACGAGACGCGTTTATCCAGCTCATACGGTCATACCGGAGCAAGCGCAGACGTGGCGGCAGGGGGTCGCCACCGCACACGAGGGGGTAGGACCCGCGATGGGGAACAGGGACGTGCCGGTACGGGGGCTGGCCGCCCGCGCCGGCGGCTGGAGCGCCCGGCACCGCTGGGCGGCCGTCGGCATATGGGTGCTGTTCGTCGTGCTGGCCATGGGGCTCGGCTCGGCGGCGGGCCGGGTCGACGTCGACGAGAGCAACCAGCTCAAGGGCGAGACGCACACCGCCGCCCAGATCATCGACGACGCGGGGATCAAGGAACCGGCCGGCGAGACGGTCCTGATCCAGTCCAGGGACGCCGAAGTCACGGCGACCGGCGCCGAGTTCCGCGCCGCCGTCGCCGACGTGGTGAAGGCCGTCGAGGGCACCGGCAAGGTCACGGCCGTGACCTCGCCGTACGACACGCACACCATCTCCCGGGACGGCCGCAGCGCGCTGGTGCAGTTCGACATGCGCGGTGACGCCAAGACGGCCGTCGACCGGGTCGAGCCGGTGCTCAACGCCGTCTCCGGGGTGCAGAAGGCGCACGGCTCGCTGCGGATCGAGGAGATCGGCGGCGCCAGCATGCAGAAGCAGTACAAGGACGCCTTCGGGGACGACTTCAAGCAGGCCGAGTACTCGGCGGTGCCGGTGGCCCTCGGCATTCTGCTGATCGCCTTCGGGGCGCTGGTGGCGGCGCTGCTGCCGGTGGCCCTCGCGATCACCGCGATCATGGCCACCATGGGTCTGATGGGCCTGGTCAGCCATCTGCAGCCGATGAGCGACACCGCCAACTCCGTGATGCTGCTGGTCGGTATGGCCGTCGGCGTCGACTACTGCCTGTTCTATCTGCGCCGCGAGCGCGAGGAACGGCAGGCCGGGCGGGACCCGGGCACCGCCCTGCGGATCGCCGCCGCCACCAGCGGCCGGGCGGTCATCGTGTCCGGTGTCACGGTGTGCGTGGCGATGGCGGGCATGCTCTTCACCGGGCTCGCCCAGTTCGAGGCGATGGGCCTGGCCTCGCTGATGGTCGTCGCGGTCGCCATGGTCGGGTCGGTGACGGTGCTCCCGGCGCTGCTGTCGCTGCTCGGCGAGCGGGTGGACAAGGGCCGGATCCCGTTCCTCAGCCGCCGGAACCGGAAGCGGGCCGCGGGCGAGGGCAGCCGGGTCTGGACCGCCGTACTGCGCGCGGTGCTGGCCAGGCCGCTGGTCTCCGTCGTCGTGGCGGCCGGTGCGCTGCTGGCGGTGGCCGCGCCCGCGCTCGGCATGAACACCCAACAGCTCACCCTTGACCAGGAGTTCGGGAAGTCGCTGCCGATCGTGCAGACGTACAACCGCGTCAACGACGCCTTCCCGGGCGGCAGTGAGCCGGCCCAGGTCGTCGTCAAGGCCAAGGACATCAACGCGCCCGAGGTGCGGCAGGCGCTGGCCGACTTCAAGAAGGAGGCGATCGCCTCCGGCGCCTCGCGCGGCCCGGTCGACATCCGGGTGCACGACGCGCAGAACGTCGCCCTGGTCTCCGTGCCGCTGGTCGGCGGCTCCGACATGGACCGGGCGGTCAAGAGCCTGGACAAGCTGCGCGACGAGGTGCGCCCCGCCACGCTCGGCAAGGTGGCCGGCCTGCAGGCGCCGATCACCGGACAGGTGGCCGGCAACCACGACTTCAACGACCAGCTGCTCGGGTCCGTCGTCCCGGTCTTCGCGTTCGTGATCGTCTTCGCCTTCCTGCTGATGCTGCTGTCTTTCCGCTCGCTGACCGTGGCCATCACCTCGATCGTGCTCAACCTGCTGTCGGTGGGCGCCGCGTACGGCGTCCTCGTCGCGGTCTTCCAGCACGGCTGGGGTGCCTCACTGGTGGGCGCGGAGGGGGTCGGCGCCATCGTGACCTGGCTGCCGCTGTTCCTGTTCGTGATCCTTTTCGGGCTGTCGATGGACTACCACGTGTTCGTGGTGTCCCGGATCCGTGAGGCCCGCATGAACGGCCGTACGACGAAGGACGCGATCCGGCACGGCGTGGTCACCACGGCCGGCGTCGTCACCAGCGCCGCGGTGATCATGGTCGCCGTGTTCGCGATCTTCGGCACGCTGTCGATGCAGTCCATGAAGCAGATGGGTGTGGGTCTGGCCGCGGCGGTCCTCATCGACGCGACGGTCATCCGCGGTGTGCTGCTGCCGGCCGTGATGGCCCTGCTCGGCGAGCGCAACTGGTACCTGCCGAAGTGGCTCCACTGGCTGCCCGACCTGACCCACGACGAGACACCGTCCGTGGTCGCCGCCCGTCCGGTTCGGGAGGAAGGGGAGCGGCTGCCGGTCTGATCCGGCGGGCTGGACGGGCGCCTGCCCGCCGGGCGGTTGAGAGCGTGCGCGGTGCGGGGGCGTGGGGGCTGACGGCACAGGCCCCCGCGCCCCCTTCGGGCGCTCGTGGCTGCGGGCAGTCGTGCCGCCCGGGGCGGCACGGGTCTGGCGCAGCGGCACCCCGCACGCAAGCGCGGGCCCAGGAACGAGCCATGTACTCGAGATCGCCCCGGGCCCGGCCGCCCCGCCGACGGACGACGGCGAGGCGCTGGACCTCGGCGGCGGCCCGGTGCGCCGGGTCGCGCGCGACATCAACACCCCGCACATGCAGGACAACTGGGAGGCCCGGCCGCTCCACGAGCAGACCACGTCGACCCCGCCCTGCGGGCCGAGGAGGTGGTCCGTCAGGCCTCCCGTCTCACCGCCCTGACAACCACGCTGCGGGGCCCTGGCCGAGCTGCGCCCGGCCCGTCTCGTGGTGATGCACGTCTGGCGACTCAAGGGCCCGCGCACACCGCCCGACCTGTGTGAATGCGAGACTGGCCGGAGAGACGGCAGGGACGACGGCGCGGCACGGAGGCGGGATGGACGAGGCACGGGCGCGGGACGTACTGGCGGCGGCGGGCGTACTGCCCGGCCCGGCCCGGGACGCGGCTCTCCTCGCCCTCGGCGAGAACGCGGTGTTCGCCGCCGGTGATCTGGTGGTGAAGGTGGGCCGAGACGCCGAGCTGCTGCAGCGGGCCCGGCGCGAGCTGGACATCGCCGGCTGGCTGGCCGGGGCGGGCGTGCCGGCGGTGCGGGCGGCGGAGCCGGAGCCGCGGCTGGTCGAGGGCCACCCGGTGACCGTGTGGCACCGGCTGCCCGACCCCGTACGGCCCGCCGAGCCGCGGGACCTGGCGCGGCTGCTGCGGATGGTGCACGCACTTCCCTCTCCTTCCTTCGCCTTGCCGCCCCGCGAGCTGCTGGGCGGTGTGGAGCGGTGGCTGCGGCTCGCGGGCGACGCGATCGCTCCCGAGGACGCGGCCTACCTCCGCGCGCGCCGGGACGGGTTCGCGGCGGCCGCCGCCGCGCTGACGCCCCATCTGCCGCCCGGCCCGATCCACGGCGACGCGCTGCCCCGCAATGTGCACATCGGGCCGGACGGGCCGGTGCTGGTCGACCTGGAGACCTTCTCCGCCGACCTGCGCGAGCACGACCTGGTGGTCATGGCCCTCTCCCGCGACCGGTACGGGCTGCCCGCCGAGGCGTACGACTCCTTCACCGAGGCGTACGGGTGGGACGTGCGGGAGTGGCAGGGGTGTGGCGTGCTGCGCGGGGCCCGGGAGACGGCGAGCTGCGCCTGGGTGGCCCAGCACGCGCCGAGCAACCCGAAGGCGCTGGCCGAGTTTCGGCGGCGGGTGGCGTCGCTGCGGGACGGGGATGAGACGGTGCGCTGGTACCCGTTCTGAGGCTGTCCAGCGTTCCTGAGGGGCGACGGGCTGTGCCGATGCGCGGCTCCGCCGCGTGGGCGCGACCGGCCGCCCACTCACCCGCGCCCGAAAAGCGGTCCGTGGCCTACGCAGGCTGGCTCTCGGTCAACTCCCGCAGCGGCCACGCCCCGTCCACCACCGCCCCCGTATCCCCCTTGCGCCGCAGGAAGGCCTGGAAGTCCGCCGCCCACTCCGCGTACCACTCGATCTGCCGCTGGTGGAGTTCGACCGGGCTCAGGGACGCGATCTTCGGGTGGCGGTCGGCTATCGCGGAGGCGAGACGCGCTGCGGCGAGGGCGTCGGCCGGGGCCGTGTGGGCCGCGTCGAGGGCTATGCCGTACTCGGCGCAGACCGCTTCCAGGTTCCGTTTGCCGCGGCGGTAGCGGTCGACCCAGCGGTCGATGGTGTAGGGGTCGACGACCGGGGCGGGGGCGGCGCCGCCCAGGCGGTCGGCGAGGGACGGCAGGGCGTGGCGGCGCAGTTCGGCGGAGAGCAGGGTGAGGTCGAACGCGGCGTTGTAGGCGACGAGCGGGACGCCCGCCTGCCAGTAGGAGACGAGGACGTCGGCGATGGAGTCGGCCACCCGGTCGGCCGGGTGACCCTCGGCCGTCGCCCGCTCGTTGCTGATGCCGTGCACCGCGACCGCGTCCGCCGGGATCTCCACGCCCGGATCGGCCAGCCATTCCCTGCGTCCCCCGGGCTCACCGGCCCTGACCTCGATCACCGCGCCGGTGACGATGCGCGCCTCGCGCGGATCGGTCCCGGTCGTCTCCAGGTCGAAGCCGATCAGCAGCTCCCGGTGCCAGCCCATGGGCGGCCCCCCTTCTTGGTGGTGCTTTCCCCCAGTGGCCTCCACCCTCGCACGCGGCACTGACAATCAGAGGTTCGCGTTCCGCTTGCACCGGCGGACAGTTCAGGACACAGGGCGCGAATCCGCCCAGGCGAGCTCGAACTCCTCGCGGTATGTCGGGAAGAGTCCTGCTTCACCCACCTCGTCCGACTTGACCAGCTTGCTGCCGTTGCGCAGTACGAGTACCGGCGACTCCATCCCGCGCGCCCCGCGCAGATAGGACTGCACCACGGCGATGCCGTCGGCGCCGTCGCCGTCCACCAGGTAGGCGGTGAAGCGCGGTGTCTCGTCGTAGACCTGGATCTCGAAGGCGCCCGGGTCGCGCAGCCGGGAGCGGACCCGGCGCATGTGCAGGATGTTCATCTCGACGGAGCGGCTCAGTTCGCCCCGTTTCATCCCGAGTTCCCGCTCGCGGCGCTTGACCGAGCTGGAGGCCGGGTTGAGGAAGAGCAGCCGCACCCGGCAGCCCGTCTCGGCGAGCCGGACCAGCCGGCGGCCGGAGAAGTTCTGCACGAGCAGGTTGAGGCCGATGCCGACGGCGTCGAGGCGGCGGGCGCCGCCGAAGAGGTCCTCGGCGGGAAACTGGCGCATCAGCCGCACCCGGTCGGCGTGGACGGCGACGACGTCGGCGTACCGGTCGCCGACCAGGTCCTCGACCGCGTCCACGGGCAGCCGGCGCGCCGAGGGGACGTCACCGCCCGAGCCGAGCATCTCCAGCAGCCGGGCGGAGGCGCGCTCGGCCTGGTTCAGGACCGCCCCGGACAGCGCCCGGTTGCGGGAGACGACGTTGCGGGTCACCTCCAGCTCGTCCAGGGCGAGTTCGAGGTCGCGGCGCTCGTCGAAGTACGGCTCGAAGCAGGGCCAGTGCTGCACCATCAGTTCACGCAGCTGGGGAAGGGTGAGGAAGCTGAGCACGTTGTCGTCGGCCGGGTCGAGCAAGTAGCCCTTGCGGCGGCTGACTTCGCGGACGGCGACGGCGCGCTGCACCCACTCCTGCCCGGCCGGACCGGCCGCGGCGACCACCCAGTCGTCCCCGTGGACGGGTTCGTAGATGGGCCGCAGTACGGCGGCCACGACCGCGCGCAGCCGCTGCTCGACGAGGTTCAGCCAGATGTAGGCCCGGCCGGCCCGCTGGGCGCGGGTGCGCACCTCGCGCCAGGCGTCGGCGTCCCAGTCCAGCTCCGGCCCGATGGACCCCGCGTCCATCGGGCGGGCCAGGGACACCGCGCCGGGCGGGACGTCTGTGGAGTTCCCCTCGTGACCCTCGTCACCAGGGGGCAGCTCCAGGCCTCCCGAGCCCACCCGTGCACCGCCTTCCGATCCCCGGGCCTTTCCCGTCTCAACGATCAAGGAAGGGTACTCCGCGAGGGGTGGGCGGTGCAGCCGGATGGACAGGTCGGTTTCTCAACTGTTCTGCTCAACTGCGCGGCTCCCAATGGCCGTTCTGCCATGCCAGGTCACTCGGAGTGAGCGGATTCATAGCGGTCACGTCCCGGGGTGCGATGGCGAAGCCCTGCCAGTGCACCGGCATGGGCTGCTGGTCCTCGTCCCGCGCGATGTGGTGGAAACCGACGTTCATCCAGATCACCGGGTGGGTCAGGGTCTGTCCGCCGACCCATCCGTCCACGGATGCGGGGTGTCCTTGGCCGCACTCCGGGTTGTCGCTCGCGAACAGTTCGCACGGGTTGTACTCGGTGACGTAGAGGTCGTGCTCGGTGAAGCCGCGGCCGAGGTACTTGGTGGTGGGCCCGGGGACTATCTCGTACGAACGTGCGTGTCCGTCCTTGTTCTTTCCGGTCGCGCTGACCACCCGCCACCAGCGGTAGTCCTTCAGGTCGCCGGCGAGTTCCCTGGTGACCTCGGTGCGGGTGGTCCGGGTGGTCGGCCCCTGCTGTCCTGCGGTGCGCGGGCTCACGGCCGAGTCGTACTGCTCGACCTTTGTCCTCGACGAGCCGTCGAGGCCGAAGTCCAGCCGCCAGAAGACGTTGTGGCTGTGGCTGGTGGCGTAGGCCTTGGCGCCCTTGCCGATGGGCCAGCCGCGTCCGTCGCCGGAGTCGTAGTCGTCCCAGGAGAGGCTGCCGGTCGCGCCGACGTTCATGGCGATCATGCCGTCGTCCTGGAAGCGCCACTCGGTGATGTACTCGTACCAGCCGACCTGGTTGACGGTGTAGACGAGGAGGTCCTTGCCCTGGGCCTGGTAGACCTTGTCCGTGCCCATGTCGTGCATGCGGTAGGCGTGGCCGCGGGCCCGGGTGGTCGTGCACAGCCCGTTGACGTCCGGGTGCCGCGGATCCACGGCGTCGGGGACCTTGACGGTCTTGATGGTGCCGCCGGGGCATTCGGCGGGCGAGAGGTTCATCAGCGCCTGCGCGAAGTCCTGCCCCGTGAGGTCGCTGTACTCGTTCTTCCCGTCGTCGTAGGGAACGTGGATCTGGGCGAGTCTGGCGCTGTTGAGGACCTTGATCGGCTTCGGTTCGCCCTGGGGCTGGTAGCTGATGTCCTCCAGGACGAGACCGGCCTTGCTGTCGTAGTGCCAGCACATGCGCCAGGTCGTGCCGCCGGAGAGCTTCTGCTCGATGCGGTAGGCGTCGCCGCAGTCGGCGGCGGGCGCGGCGGCCGTTCCCGGCCGGGCGGCGGCCGGTCCGGCGGCGGTCGTCGCGCCGGCGGCCAGCGAGGCCACGGTCAGGCCGACGGCCGCTGCCCTGCGGGCACGGCGGATTCCGTACTCGGGCATGACGATATGGCTCCCTTTCAGGAGGTACAGGTCTGGGGAAACGTTCGGTCAGCCGTGGTCGAAGGCGGCGACCCTGCGGGCGCTCAGGTCGATCACCAGGGACCTGGTGTCGATCCAGGGCCCGTTCCTGACCTTGGTGAACAGCCGGACGCACCGGTGTGTGCCGCACGGGTCCAGGACCGCCGGCTGGGCGCCCGGAGCCGCCCGGTAGACGCCGCCGCTCAGCAGCAGCTGGTCCGGGGAGGTGAGCTCCTTGCCGGTGGCGTCCTTGTAGTCCGCCTTCAGGCCTGCGCCGAGCGGGGAGGCGATCAGGAGCCGGGCGGCCTCGGTGTTCTCGTCCCGGCTCGGTGGCGGCTGCACGCCGTGCTGGGTGGTGGTGTCCTCGACCCTGCCGGTGTCCAGGTCGACGGTCCTGGTGACGAGGGTGTCGCTCTTGTAGTCGTAGAAGGTGATGTCGGCCCGGCGCGGCGCGGCCGGGTCGTCCGCCTCGCCGGGCTCGGGTTCGGCGAGGTCGACGCTCAGCCGCTGCGGTCCGCGTCCGCCGTCGACGTTCTCGCCCGTGATCGGCAACTGCCCGTTCAGGGCGAACTTCTCGGCCCGTCGGATCTCGTCGTCGGTGAGCGGATCCCGGCCGGTGCCCTTGCCGCGCTCGGCGGGCGCCTGCTCGACGACTCCGGGCCGGACCTCGTCCGGGCCCTGCCCGGCCCGCGTACCGCCGCTCGCCCCCGCCGAGGGGTCCGCCCCCGCCGTGCCCGGCAGGGTGATCGCGACCATCGCGGCGGTCCCCACCGCCGCGATGGCCACTCCTGCCACTAACTTGCCCAGATGGCGGTGCACTGTCTCACGCACATGTCCCCCTGCTCCCCGTGGTTCACGGGAGTACGTGTCGCCCCACTGGTTCGGCACGCAGCGGGTACGAGAGCCGCCATGTGCGCCGGTCGGTGGGTAAGAGGGACGCAAGACACGTGTGGTTCCGTCAATTGGGGGCGACTCGGGGGCCAACGCGGCCCCGGGGCGGCGGCACACCTGGGAGAGTCGTAGCCATGCAGGTCTGGCCTGGACAGGCGTATCCGCTCGGCGCCACCTACGACGGCGCCGGAACCAACTTCGCGGTCTTCACGGAGGCCGCGGACCGAGTAGAGCTGTGTCTGCTGCACGACGACGGCTCGGAGACAGCGGTGGAACTCCGCGAGAGCGACGCGTTCGTGCGGCACGCGTACGTGCCGGGCGTGATGCCGGGACAGCGGTACGGGTTCCGGGTGCACGGCCCGTACGACCCCGGGCGCGGACTGCGCTGCAACTCCGCGAAGCTGCTGCTGGACCCGTACGCGAAGGCGGTCAGCGGCACGGTCCGGTGGGGCGAGGAGGTGTACGGCTACCACTTCGGCGCACCGGACAGCCGCAACGACCTGGACTCGGCCCCGCACACCATGGCCTCCGTGGTGATCAACCCCTACTTCGACTGGGGCGACGACCGGCCGCCGCGGACCGAGTACCACCACACGGTGATCTACGAGGCCCACGTCAAGGGCCTGAGCATGCGTCATCCTGAACTGCCGGAGGAACTGCGCGGCACGTACGCGGCGCTGGCGCATCCGGCGCTGATCGAGCACCTGACCAAGCTCGGGGTGACGGCCCTGGAGCTGATGCCGGTCCACCAGTTCGTGAACGACCACCGGCTCGTCGACATGGGCCTGAGCAACTACTGGGGCTACAACACCATCGGCTTCTTCGCCCCGCACAACGCGTACGCCTCCTGGGGCGACCGCGGCCAGCAGGTGCTGGAGTTCAAGTCGGCGGTCCGGGCGCTGCACGAGGCCGGGATCGAGGTCATCCTGGACGTCGTCTACAACCACACCGCCGAGGGCAACCATCTGGGCCCGACGCTGTCCTTCAAGGGCATCGACAACCGGCAGTACTACCGCCTCACCGAGGACCGCCGCTACTACATGGACACCACGGGCACCGGGAACTCGCTGCTCATGCGGTCCCCGCACGTGCTGCAGCTGATCATGGACTCGCTGCGGTACTGGGTCACCGAGATGCATGTCGACGGGTTCCGCTTCGACCTCGCGGCGACCCTGGCCCGGCAGTTCCACGAGGTGGACCGGCTGTCGTCGTTCTTCGACCTGGTGCAGCAGGACCCGGTGGTCTCCCAGGTGAAGCTGATCGCCGAGCCCTGGGACGTGGGCGAGGGCGGCTACCAGGTGGGCAACTTCCCGCCGCTGTGGACCGAGTGGAACGGCAAGTACCGGGACACCGTACGGGACCTGTGGCGGGGCAGGCCGCGGGCGCTCGCGGAGTTCGCCTCCCGGCTGACCGGCTCCTCGGACCTCTACCAGGACAACGGCCGCCGGCCGCTGGCCTCGATCAACTTCGTCACCTGCCACGACGGCTTCACCCTGCACGACCTCGTCGCGTACAACGAGAAGCACAACGCGGCCAACGGCGAGGACAACCGGGACGGCGAGAGCCACAACCGGTCCTGGAACTGCGGGGCGGAGGGCGAGACCGACGACCCGGAGGTGCTCGCGCTGCGCGCCCGGCAGATGCGGAACTTCATCGCCACGCTGATGCTGTCCCAGGGCGTGCCGATGATCAGCCACGGCGACGAGTTCGCCCGCACCCAGCTCGGCAACAACAACGCCTACTGCCAGGACGGCGAGCTGTCGTGGGTGCACTGGCCGGAGTCCCTGGAAAGCGACCTGCTGGAGTTCACGCGCGCGATGGTGTGGCTGCGCCGGGACCACCCGGTCTTCCGCCGGCGCCGCTTCTTCCACGGCCGTCCGGTGGAGGGCACCCACGACGAGCTGTCCGACATCGCCTGGTTCACTCCGGAGGGCAGCGAGATGACCCAGCGGGACTGGGACTCGTCGCGGGCGTCCGCGCTGACGGTGTTCCTGAACGGCAACGCGATCTCCGAGCCCGGCGCGCGCGGGGAGCGCATCACCGACGACTCGTTCCTGCTGATGTTCAACGCCTCCCCGGGGCCGCTGGACTTCCTGGTGCCGGTCGACCACGGCCGGCAGTGGCAGGTCGTCGTCGACACCGCCTGCCCGGACGGGGTGTCGCCGGGGTCCGGGACGAAGGTCGCGGCGGGCGACCGGATCACCCTGCCCGACCGCAGCATGACGGTGCTGCAGCGGCCGGCGTAGCCGGGGTCCGCGCGGCGGCGGCCCACGCCGGCGAGGCTGCCTGTCCGGTACGCGCGCGTACAGGACGTTGTCCTCGCATGGGCCGGATGGGCGAGTACGGGTCCGTTCAGGGGCCGGTGACACGAAAGGCGGCGGGCTGGGTACGTAGGTTTCCATGACTTCTGCGCGCCCCGGACCGGAGGTGCCCACGGCCACCTACCGGCTGCAGCTCCAGCCCGCGTTCCCGTTCGCCGCCGCCGCCGCGGCCGTACCGTACCTGGCGTCGCTCGGCGTCTCGCATCTGCACCTGTCGCCCGTCCTGGAGGCGGTGCCCGGTTCCCTGCATGGTTACGACGTGGTGGACCACGCGCGCGTGCGCGAGGAACTGGGTGGCGAGGAGGGCCTTCGGTCGCTGGCGCGGACCGCGCGGGAGCACGGTCTGGGCCTGGTGGCCGACATCGTGCCGAACCACATGGCCATGGCGCCCCGGCACAACCGCGCCCTGTGGGAGGTGCTGCGCGAGGGGCCCGGCTCGCCGTACGCGCGCTGGTTCGACATCGACTGGGAGGCGCAGGGCGGGCGGCTGCTGCTGCCGGTGCTCGGCGGTCCGGTCGGCTCGCAGCTGGAGCACCTCGTGGTCGACGGTGACGTGCTGCGGTACCACGAGCACGCCTTCCCGCTCCGCGCGGGCACCCGCGACCTGCCGCTGCCGCAGCTGCTGGACGCCCAGTGGTACCGCCCGGTGTGGTGGCGGCTGGCCCGCACCGAGCTGAACTACCGGCGGTTCTTCAGCATCTCGGAGCTGATCGGGCTGCGCGTGGAGGACCCGGAGGTGTTCGACGCCTCCCACGCCAAGATCCTCCAGCTGCTGCGCGAGGGCGTGTTCGACGGGCTGCGCGTCGACCACCCCGACGGGCTCGCCGACCCCGACGGCTACCTCGCGCGGCTGCACGAGGCGGCCGGCGGCCGCTGGACGGTGGTGGAGAAGATCCTCGCCGACGGGGAGCGGCTGCCGGCGTCCTGGCCCGTCGCGGGGACCACGGGCTACGACGCCCTGCGCCAGGTGGACGGCCTGTTCACCGACCAGACAGGGGCGTACGAACTGCTGGGCCGGTACCGGGCGTTCGCGGCGCCGCAGACGGACCGGGGCGGCAACTGGGAGGCGACGGTACGGCGGGCCGCCTACAAGGTGCTCACGCACGAGCTGGCCGCCGAGACCGACCGGCTCACCCGGGTGGCCACCCGCGTGTGTGCCACCTCGCCGGACCTCGGCCTGCGCGACCGGGCTCCCTGGGCGCTGCGTACGGCCGTGGAGGAGCTGCTGGTCCGGATGCGGGTGTATCGGCCGTACGCCTCCACCGACGCCTCCGCCGTCGTCACCGAGGAGGCCGCCGAAGAGGCCCGGCTCGCCTTCGTGGTGCCCGAGGAGGCGGAGGCCGTCGGCATCGTGCGCCGGCTGCTGGTCGAGCCGCCCGGTGACCCGTCGGCGCCGGACCGTGCCGACCGGGTGGAGTTCCGCACGCGGTTCGCGCAGACCGCGTCGGCGCTGCGCGCGAAGTCGGTGGAGGACACCGCGTTCTACCGCTATGTGCCGCTGCTGTCGGCGACCGAGGTGGGCGGCGATCCGGGCCGGCCGGGGGTGTCCCCGGAGGACTTCCACGCCTACTGCGCGCGCGTGCAGCGCGACTGGCCGGACACGGGCACGGTGGTCTCCACGCACGACACCAAGCGCAGCGCCGACGTACGCGCCGCGCTGGCCGTGCTCACCGAGTGCCCCGACCGGTGGACGGAGTTGCTGGCCGAGGTGAACCGACCCGAGGAGGGCGTGGGCGTGCCGGACGGGCAGTTGGCCTGGGCGGCCTGGCAGACGGTGTTCGGGCTGGGGCCGGCCGAGGAGGAGCGGGTGCGCCAGGCGCTGCTGAAGCATGTGCGCGAGGCGGGTATGTACACCAGCTGGACGGAGCAGGAGCCGCCGTACGAGGAGGCGGTGGCCGCGTTCGTCACCGCGGGGCCGTGCGGGGCGCCCGGTGAGCGCGTGGCGGCCTTCCGCAAGGCGCTGGAACCCCACATCCGGGCCAACGTGCTCGGCACCGCCCTGGTCCATCTGACGATGCCGGGCGTGCCGGACGTCTATCAGGGCACGGAGGGCGAGTACCGGGCGCTGGTGGACCCGGACAACCGGCGTCCGGCGGCGTTCCCTCCCGAGGCGCCCGGTGAGAAGGACGCGCTGACGGCGGCGGCGCTGCGGCTGCGCGCACGGCGCCCCGGCGCCTTCGGCGCGGCCGCGTCGTACGACCCGCTCGCCGCCGAGGGCCCGGCGGCCG
The DNA here is from genome assembly GCF_040298985.1 of Streptomyces sp. NPDC001093. Classification (NCBI taxonomy): domain Bacteria; kingdom Bacillati; phylum Actinomycetota; class Actinomycetes; order Kitasatosporales; family Streptomycetaceae; genus Streptomyces; species Streptomyces sp. NPDC001093. The sequence goes on from NZ_JBEPBF010000026.1 coordinate 82,982, forward strand.
GGCACTGTGTGGCGTTCGCGCGCTCCGGTGAGGTGGTGACGGCGGTGACCCGGCTGTCGCTGCGGCTCGCGGAGGCGGGCGGCTGGCGGGAGACATGGCTGGCCCTGCCGCCGGGGCGGTGGGCGGACGTGCTCACCGAGGGACGGGAGTTCACGGGGCACGCACGCGTGGCGGACCTTTTCGACCGGCTGCCGGTGGTGCTGCTGGAGCGGGTCGCCGAGGGCTGAGCGGCACAGGGGAAACCGCTTGAAGAGCCTCAGCGGGCCGGGGCGGCTGCGGGGGCGGGCCATGTGGCGCGGAGCAGGTCCACGAAGGCCTCGGCGGCGCCGGTGGGCGGCACGCGCGCGTAGACGGCCAGAGGGCGCCTCCAGGCCGGATCGGGGATGAGGATCACACAGTCCTCACCCACCGCACCGCGCACGACGTCGGCCGACGCGGTGCACACGCCGACCCCGGCGGCCGCCATGCGCACGGCCGTGGAGGAGTGTTCGGTCCACAAGGCGGTCCGCGGCCGGAATCCGGCCTTGCCGCAGGCCCAGTCCAGGAAGCGCTCGCCGTGGACGACGGGTTCCAGCGCGCAGCGGACCCAGGCGCGGTCGGCGAGTTCGGGCAGCGTCACCGTCGTACGGCCCGCCAGCCGGTCGTCGAACGGGACCACCAGGACGAGTTCCTCTTCGCCGACCGGTACGACGATGCCCGGCGGGGCGTCCGGCACCGGACCGAAGGCGAGGTCGGCGGTGCCGCGCTGGACGGCCTCCTCCAGGGCCTCGGCGGTGGCGTACTCGTGCAGCCGCAGCAGGACCCGGGGATGGGCCTTGCGCCAGCGGGCGAGGACATCGGGCAGGACGCCCACGGCGAGGGAGTGCAGGGTGGCGACGTGCAGTTCGCCGCCGTCGGCGCCGGCGGTGGCGCGGGCCGCGCGGCGGGCCTGCGCGGCGCTGCGGACGGCGAGTTCGGCGTGCGGCAGGAAGGCCCGCCCCATCGGGGTGAGGCGCACGCCGCGGGCCATGCGCTCCAGCAGGGCGCCGCCGACCGACTTCTCCAGCGCCTTGATCTGGTGCGAGAGCGCGGGCTGGGTGACGTGCAGGGCCTCCGCCGCGCGGGTGAAGGACGCCTCCTGGACGACCGTCACGAAATACTCCATCTGCCGCAGGCTCAACTCCGCGCCCCTCCCCTACGAGTCATGAGCATCGCCCCATAAGCATCCTGCATGGCGCCCACAAGAACATTGCCTTGGACTCATGACGAGGGCCGGACGGAGGGTGGGGACATGACCACACAGGCTACGAACACTGCGGACGTCATCGTCATCGGCGGCGGCACGGGCGGTTACAGCACCGCCCTGCGCGCCGCCGCCCTCGGACTTGACGTCGTCCTCGTCGAACGCGACAAGGTCGGCGGAACCTGCCTGCACCGCGGCTGCATCCCGAGCAAGGCGATGCTGCACGCCGCCGAACTGGTCGACGGCATCGCCGAGGCGCGCGAGCGGTGGGGTGTGAAGGCCACGTTGGACTCGGTCGACTGGGCGGCGCTGGTGGCCACGCGGGACGACATCGTGGCGCGCAACCACAAGGGGGTCGAAGCGCATCTGGCGCACGCCGGCGTGCGGGTGGTGCGGGGCAGCGCACGGCTGACGGGAGCGCGCACGGTGCGCGTGGAGGGCGCGGGGGGCGTGGAGGGCGTGGGGGGCGTGGAGGGCGTGGGGGCGGAGTGCGCGCCGTTTGGGAGCGCGCCCGGCGCGCACTCTTTGCCCACGCCCGGCCTCGCGCACAGCGAATCCGCGCTCGGCGTGCACGACTTCACCGCGCGCCGGGGCATCGTGCTCGCGACCGGCTCACGCCCGCGCACGCTCCCGGGGCTCGAACCGGACGGGCGACGCGTGGTGACCAGCGACGACGCCCTGTTCGCGCCGGGGTTGCCGGCATCCGTCCTGGTGCTGGGCGGGGGCGCGATCGGCGTGGAGTACGCCTCCTTCCACCGGTCCATGGGCGCGGAGGTCACCGTGGTCGAGGCCGCGGACCGGATCGTTCCGCTGGAGGACGCCGAGGTGAGCCGTCATCTGACGCGCGGGCTGAAGAAGCGCGGGATCGATGTGCAGGCGGGCGCGCGGCTGCTGGACGCGGAGGTGCTGGTGAACGGCGTACGCGCGCGTGTGCGCACCGCGCGGGGCGAGACGCGCACGGTGCGGGCGGAGCGGCTGCTGGTGGCCGTGGGCCGGGCGCCGGTCACCGAGGGCCTGGACCTGGCGGCGGCCGGCCTGACGACGGACGAGCGGGGGTTCGTCGTACCGGCGGACTGGGACCGGCTGGAGACGGCCGTGCCGGGCATCCACGTCGTCGGGGACCTGCTGCCGCCGCCCTCGCTCGGTCTCGCCCACGCCTCGTTCGCGGAGGGCCTGCTGGTCGCGGAGACGCTGGCCGGGCTGCGGACGGCCCCGGTGGACTACGCGGCCGTGCCCCGGGTGACGTACTCCTCGCCGCAGACCGCCTCGGTGGGGCTGAGTGAGACGGAGGCACGCGCGCGTGGGCGCGAGGTCGAGGTGAACACGATGCCGCTGACCGCCGTGGCCAAGGGCATGGTGCACGGCCTGGGCGGCATGGTGAAGGTCGTCGCCGAGGCCGGCGGCGGGCAGGTGCTCGGGGTGCACCTGGTCGGCCCGAACGTGTCGGAGATGATCGCCGAGAGCCAGCTGATCGTCGGCTGGGACGCCGAAACCTCGGACGTGGCCCGGCACGTGCACGCGCACCCGACGCTGTCGGAGGCGGTGGGCGAGGTGTTCCTGACGCTCGCGGGACGCGGCCTGCATCAGCAGTGAACCCACGGCACGCACCGCGCTCGCCGCGCCCCCGCGACTCCGTCCGGGCGCCCCGGTAGCCTCCCCCGTCAGATGCTTGACAGTTCACCTTTCGCGTGCGGGACTTGGAGGGCGAGGCCGGGCGGGAACAAGTCGGGGGTGAGTCTTCTGCCGGAGCTGCGCTATCCCAGCGTTCCCGAACTGGTGGCCTCTGCACAGGCGCTGGCCGCTCAGGAACCCGGGCTGTCCTCGCTCAGGCAGGTGGGCGTCTCGCGCGGGGGAAGACCCCTGCACCTGCTGTCGGTGGGGCACGCCCGGCGGGCGGTGCTGGTGGTCGCCGGCGCCCACGCCAACGAGCCGACCGGGGGCTCCACGCTGCGGGTGCTGGCCGAACGCGTGCTGGCCGAGCGGGAGTTGCGGGCGGACACGTCCTGGCACTTCCTGCTGTGCGCGGATCCGGACGGGGCGAGCCTGCATGTGACGCCGGCGCCGCGCAGCCTGCTCGACTACCACCTCGGCTTCTACCGGCCGACGGGCGCCGAGCAGCCGGAGTGGTCGCCCTCCGTGCTGCCGCCGGACCGGCTGCCGCCCGAGACCCGGGCGCTGACCGGGGTGATCGACGAGCTGCGGCCCTACCTCCAGGTGACCCTGCACGGCACCGATCTGGGCGGCAGCTGGGTGCAGTTGACCAAGGACGTGCCGGGGCTCGCGGAGCCGTTCGCCAAGTCGGCGGCGCAGTTGCACATCCCGGTGGAGACGGGCGCCTCGGACGCGGCCGGCTGGCCGGCCTCCGGCCCCGGGGTGCACGTCATGCCCGGCCCGGACTCGGGCGCCGCCTACCCGAGCATGCCGGACGACGCCCGGCACAGCACCTGGTACCACGCGCACCGCTACGGCGGTCTGACGGCCGTGGTGGAGGTGCCGATGTGGGCGAGCGACCTGGTCGACGATCCGGCACCGCACCCGGCACCGGCGGCGGCGATGCGGCGCCTGGCGCAGCGGCTGCTGCGGGACTCGCTGGAGGTGGAGCGGATCCTCGCCGAGGCGCTGCCCCGCCTCGACGGCGCGGACGGTCCGCTGCTGCGGGCGGCGCGCTGGGCGCTGGAGCTGATCCCGGGCCTGGCCGAGGACTGGATCCACACCCCGCCGGCCGCTACGACGATGGCGTACGTCGGCAGTGTGGACGCCTTCGGGCGGCGGCTGCCGCTGCGGGCGGCGGCGATGCTGCTGCGGGTGCTGCGGGAGACCGACGACCGGGCGGCGCCGCGGCTGGAACAGCTCGTCGTCGACTGGTGCGATGCCTTCGCAGCACGGTTCCGGGCCCGCTGGGTGCCGTTGGAGCACCAGGTGGAGCACCAGTCCCGGACGGTGCTGGTGGCGGCGCAGCAGGCCCGGGAACGGGCGGCGTGAGGCCTCCGCGCCGCCCGTGTCGCGCCGCCCGGCGGCCGGGCTCAGTGGTCGACGGCGAACACCGCTCCCGTCCGTGTTTCCATGGCGCACTTGCTGGAGTAGGTCTCCTGGTAGTCGACCGGCCGGCCGTTCCACTGCCCGTGCGCCCGGACGGTCACGGGGGCGAAGATCATCGGACAGAAGACCCCCTTCTTCTGCGGGATGCGCGCGATGTCGCCGTCGGCCTCCGCGAGTTCGGCACAGGCCTCGGCCGCACGTGCGTACCCCAGGGGCAGCGGGTCGCAGAGCAGCAGCGTGCCGTGCTTGTCACCTGACTGGGCCCGCTCGCCGGGGGTGACGGTGACGTAGAGCCAGTTGTCGCTGAGGGGGAACGTGGTGCGGGGGGCCGCCTGGGCCGGGGCCGCGGCGAGAAGGCCGGCACAGGTGAGCAGGGCGCCGACGGCGGCGGTGACTCGGGTGATGTACGTCATGACCGATGCATCGGCACACAGGCCCGCCTTCCACAGCCCGGCTCACCCGATCGGTTCGTCACCCGCCCGTGAGGGTGAGCCGGTTCGCACGCCACCGGCCGGCGCCGCTCAGCTCACGGCGAGCCGGAACGCCATCCTGCCGAAGGCGACCTGGTCGCCCTCGCGGACCACGACCGAGCCGATCACCCGGCGGCCGTTGACGGTGGTGCCGTTGGTGGAGCCGAGGTCCCTGAGCACCCACATGCCGCCCTGGCGGCTGAGCTCGGCATGCACACGGGAGACGGTCTCGTGGTTCAGGCGCAGCCCGTTGGACGGGTCGCGGCCGATGCGCAGCGGGTGGGTGTGCGCCGGGTGCGGCAGCAGCAGCTTGGGCAGCCGTTCGGCCTGCCAGGCCCGGCGCAGCCGTACAGTGAACCCGGAGACGGCCTCGACGGTGCCGAAGACCGCGCGGGAGAAGCGGTTCTCCCGGGGCAGGTCGGCGACGAGGGCGGCCAGTTCGTCGGCGCGGCGGGCGGCCAGCGCCAGCTCCATGCGGCGCACGAACGTGTCGTGCGAGAGCCGGCCCATGGCGACGCCGTCACGCAGCACCTGCAGCGCCTTGTCGCGCTGCGCGTCGGACAGCCGCGCGGGGTAGGTGGAGAACTCGAAGGACGACGTCACGCAGGCGATTGTCGGGCAGTGAACCCCGGGTGTCCAGAAAACGGGGAATCGGCGCCGATCTGCGGGTACTTCCACGACACCCACCGGGAAAGGCCGGATTCGAAAGCGGTTTGATCGTCCCGGCGGGCACGATGGGGACGCGGGACATCACGGTGAGCAGGCGAGAGATCACAGACGAAGGGGAACCGTCCGTGCAGTTCGAGGTGTGGGCACCGCAGGCAGGCCGAGTGACGCTCCATTGCGAGGGCGGCACGCACGCGTTGGCGCGCGATCCGGAGCGGGCGGGCTGGTGGACGGGGGAGGCGGAGGCCGGGGACGGCGCCCGGTACGGCTTCGCGCTGGACGACGGGCCCGTGCGGCCCGACCCGCGCTCGCGCCGCCAGCCGGACGGCCCGGAGGGGCTGAGCGCGGTGGTGGACCACGGGCGGTACGCGTGGCGCGGGCCGTGGGCGGGGCGCGGGCTGCCGGGTGCGGTGCTCTACGAGCTGCACGTGGGCACGTACACCCGCGAGGGCACCCTGGACGCGGCCGCGGCCCGGCTGGAGCATCTGGTGGAACTGGGCGTCACCCACGTGGAATTGATGCCGGTGTGCCCGTTCCCCGGGAGGCACGGCTGGGGCTACGAGGGGGTGTCGCTGTGGGCGGTGCACGAGCCGTACGGCGGTCCCGAGGCGCTGAAACGGTTCGTGGACCGGGCGCACGAACTCGGCCTGGGGGTCGTCCTGGACGTCGTGCACAACCACGTGGGCCCGTCCGGGAACTGTCTGCCGCTCTTCGGGCCGTACTTCACCGACGCGCACCACACGCCGTGGGGCTCGGCGGTGAACCTGGACGGGCCCGGCTCGGACGAGGTGCGGGCGTTCCTCGTCGGCAGCGCGCTGGCGTGGCTGCGGGACTACCGGGTCGACGGGCTGCGGCTGGACGCGGTGCACGCCCTGTACGACACGCGCGCGTGCCACTTCCTGGAGGAGCTGTCGACGGCCGTGGACGCGCTGGCCGGGGAACTGGGCCGGCCGCTGTTCCTGATCGCCGAGTCGGACCTGAACGACCCGCGGGTCATCACCCCGCGCGCGGAGCACGGCCTCGGGCTGCACGCGCAGTGGAACGACGACTTCCACCACGCGTTGCACACCGCGCTGACCGGGGAGTCGCAGGGCTACTACGCGGACTTCGCGCGTGCCCCGTTCGCCGCGCTCGCCAAGACGCTCACCGGTGGTTACTTCCACGACGGCACGTACTCCGGTTTCCGGGGGCGGCACCACGGCCGGCCGCTGGACCGCGCGCGGGTGGCCGGGCACCGGCTGCTGGGCTACAGCCAGACCCACGACCAGGTCGGCAACAGGGCCCAGGGCGACCGGCTCTCCGCCCGCCTCTCCCCCGGTGTGCTGGCCTGCGCGGCGACGCTGACGCTGACCTCGCCGTTCACGCCGATGCTGTTCATGGGCGAGGAGTGGGCGGCGGGCACGCCCTGGCAGTTCTTCACCGACCACACCGATCCGGAACTGGCCGAGGCGGTACGGCGGGGCAGGCGGCGGGAGTTCGCGGCGCACGGCTGGGCCGAGGAGGACGTACCGGACCCGCAGGACCCGGCGACCCGCGAGCGTTCCTGCCTGGACTGGTCGGAACCGGAACGCGAGCCCCACGCGCGCGTGCTCGCCTGGTACCGCCGGCTGATCGCCCTCCGCCACGAGCAGCCGGACCTCACCGATCCCGACCTGGCCGACACCAAGGTGGCGTACGACGAGGACGCCCGCTGGCTGGCCTTCCGGCGCGGTGACGTGTGCGTGGCGGTGAACCTGGGCAAGGCACCGGCGGCCATCCCCCTGGGCACCCGCCCCGCGGTGGTTCTCGCGGCCTGGGACCAGGTCGAACCGCCTGGCCAGGACGGCCTGCTCCAGGTGCCCGGGGAGTCGTGCGTGGTGCTGGCGCAGCCCTGAACCGGGCCCCGCGGCCGAGGCGGCGGGGGTACCGGGGCTGCGGCTCCCGGGGCACCGGGCGGGCGCTGGCCGGTGCCTCCGCGCCCGGCCGTACCGTCCGCGGTCCGACTGCCCACAGCGCCGGCGGCATGTCAGGCCCTGGGCGCGCAGGTAGTCCTTGAGCTGCTTGATCTCGGCGTCGGTCCGGCCGAAGCGGGCGGCGAAC